>JAPJRA010000177.1 GCA_030824835.1 Geminicoccaceae bacterium
AGACCGTGTTCATCGAGCTGCCCAACACCAAGATCGAGCTTCTGGGCGTGCTGGGGCAGGATTCGCCGATCCAGGGCTTCCTCGACAAGAATCAGTCCGGTGGCATCCATCACGTTTGCTACGAAGTGGACGACATCCTGGCGGCGCGCGATCGGCTAAAGGCGCAGGGTGCCAGGGTGCTGGGCCCGGGCGAGCCCAAGATCGGTGCGCACGGCAAGCCGGTGCTGTTCCTACACCCCAAGGACTTCAACGGCACGCTGGTCGAGCTCGAGCAGGCATGACCCCGGTCGGGGCCGCCATCACGTTCGTGATGGTGTGGTGGCTATTTTTCTTCATTGCGCTGCCGTTCGGCGTGTCCCCGGAATACGCGCCACAGGCCGGCAATGTCGAGAGCGCGCCGTCGAGGCCGCACCTCCTGCTCAAGGCGGCAGCGGCGACCGTGCTGGCGATCGCGGCCACCTGGGGCATCGCGTGGCTGATGCAGAGCGGCCTGATCGACATCCGCCCACACTGAGAGGCGAGCGCGGAGGGGTGAGCATGGCGTGGACGCCGGTGGCGCCGGAAGGCGCCGAGATCGATCCGACCGATCCTTACCAGCGCGAGGCGCAGACCTTTCCACGCCTGCGGCCGGAGATGGCGACGCGGCTGGGCGGCCACGGGGTCGAGGAGCAGGTGGCCGAGGGCACGCTGCTGTTCGAGCGAGGGCAGCGAAGCGTCGACTTCTTCTTCGTCATCGAGGGCCGGATCGAGGTCTACGAGCGCGATCATGACGGCCTGCCCAACGTGTTCAGCGTGCTGGGCCCCGGCCAGTTCACCGGCGAGCTCGACCTGTTCAACGACCGCGAGATCCTGGTCAGCGCCCGGGCGGCCGTCGACAGCCGGGTGCTGCGGGTGTCGCGGGCCGATTTTCGCCGGCTGGTCAGCGGCGAGCCCGACATCGGCGAGATCATCCTGCGGGCGCTGATCCTGCGCCGGGTCGGCCTGATCCGGCACGGCCACGGGGGGGTGATCCTGGTCGGCCCCGGCCACGGCGGCGACACGTTGCGCCTGCAGCGGTTCCTGACCCGCAACAACTACCCGCACCGGGTGCTCGACACGGAGACGGAGGCAGGCGCCGGTGCCTTCCTCGAGTGCTTCTACATCACGCGTGCCGAGCTGCCCGTGGTGATCCTGCCGGGCAACCGGCTGCTGCGGAACCCGCTGACTCCGGCGCTGGCCGACGCGCTCGGGCTGACCGAGGCTCTGCATCCGGGCCAGGTATACGACGTGGCCGTGATCGGCGCCGGGCCGGCGGGGCTGGCGAGCGCCGTCTACGCGGCCTCGGAGGGGCTGGACACGATCGTGGTCGAGGGGACGGCGCCTGGCGGGCAGGCCGGGACCAGCTCCAAGATCGAGAACTATCTGGGCTTCCCCACCGGCATCTCCGGCCAGGCGCTGGCCGGACGGGCGCAGGTCCAGGCACAGAAGTTCGGGGCCAGGCTCGCGATCTCGCGTGCCGCCGTCGGGCTGGACTGCGACGGCACGCCGTTCCGGCTGCGCCTCGATGGCGAGCGCGAGATTCTGGCCCGGGCCGTGGTGGTGGCGACGGGAGCGCGCTACCGGAAGCTCGACGTGGCGAACTATGCCCGGTTCGAGGGGCAGGGCATCCATTATGCCGCCACGGCCATGGAGGCGCGGCTCTGTGGCGGTGAGGAGGTCATCGTGGTCGGCGGCGGCAACTCGGCCGGGCAGGCGGCCATGTTCCTGTCGCGCGCGGCCGGGCACGTGCACATCCTGGTGCGCGCGGACGGCCTCGCCGCCACCATGTCCGACTATCTGGTGCAGCGGATCCTGTCCTCGCCCCGGATCACCCTGCATGCCCGCACCGAGATCACCGCCCTGGACGGCGACACCGGCCTGCGCAGCGTCACCTGGACCAACCGTGACAGCGGTGCCAGCGAGACCCGGAAGATCGGCAACGTGTTTGTGATGATCGGTGCCGAGCCCAACACGGACTGGCTGTGCGGCTGCCTGGAGCTGGACGCCAAGGGCTTCGTCGTCACCGGAGCGGCCGCGGGATCGCCCTATGCTACGTCGCGCGCCGGAGTCTACGCCGTAGGCGACGTGCGGTCGGGGTCGATCAAGCGGGTGGCATCGAGCGTCGGCGAGGGCTCCGTGGTGGTGGCCGCGTTGCACGGCTTCCTCAATCCAACCGTTGCATGAGGTTGCTGCGTACCCCGTTGTGCCTGGAGTTACTTCAACAACAAGTTCGGTCAAATTTCGGTGATATGCTTGTCGGTTGTTGTCCTTCCTCGGGCTTTTTCTTGCTCTTGATTTTTCCACCTAGGTGGGCCTTGCGGCATTCGGAGCGCTCATCTATATGAGAGGGGTGTCAACGGAGTTTCCCGAGACACCCGACTTGAGGCGTTTCCTCCCAATTAGAACCGCGGCTCGCTGCCGCGGTTTTTTTGTTGCCGCCTTGGCTATCGGGCGGCGGGCCCGCTCGGCGGCCGCTTTCGCGTTGCCGAACGGGGGGCGCGTCCCTAGAGTGCGGCCGCCGTCAACCAGGGGCGATGTGCCGCCGATGCGACTTTCCCGCTACTTCCTGCCCGTGCTCAAGGATGCTCCGGCCGACGCCGAGATCGTCTCCCACAAGCTGATGCTGCGGGCGGGCATGATCCAGCAGCTCTCGGCCGGCATCTACAACTGGCTGCCGCTGGGCTTTGCGGTGCTGAAGAAGGTCGAGCGCATCGTCCGCGAGGAGATGAACGCGGCGGGTGCCATCGAGGTCCTGATGCCGACGATCCAGCCGGCCGACCTGTGGCGCGAGAGCGGCCGCTACGAGGCCTACGGCAAGGAGATGCTGCGCATCCGCGACCGGCACGAGCGCGACATGCTGTTCGGCCCGACCAACGAGGAAAACGTCACCGATATCTTCCGCCGGCACGTGAAGAGCTACCGCCAGCTGCCGCTCAACCTCTACCATATCCAGTGGAAGTTCAGGGACGAGGTACGGCCGCGGTTCGGCGTGATGCGCGGCCGCGAGTTCCTGATGAAGGACGCCTACAGCTTCGACATCGACCACGAGGCCGGCAGGCGCGCCTACGACAACATGTTCCTGGCCTACCTGCGCACTTTCAAGCGTATGGGCCTGACAGCGATACCGATGCAGGCCGAGACCGGCCCGATCGGCGGTAACATGAGCCACGAGTTCCAGATCCTGGCCCAGACCGGCGAGAGCGCCGTCTACTACGATGCCGCGTTCGAGCAGATCGACTTTACCGATCCCGACCTCAAGCCGGAGACGCTGAAGGCCCTCTACGCCGCCGCCGACGAGAAGCACGATCCGGCGGCCTGCCCGCTGCCGGCCGACCGCCTGCGCTCGGGCCGGGGCATCGAGGTCGGCCACATCTTCCACTTCGGCACCAAGTACTCGGACGCGATGGGGGCCAAGGTGATGGGCCCGGACGGGACCGAGGTCGCCGTCGCCATGGGCTCCTACGGCATCGGCGTGTCGCGGCTGGTGGGGGCCCTGATCGAGGCCTTCCACGACGAGAAGGGCATCGTCTGGCCGGAGAGCGTGGCGCCGTTCCGTGTCGGCCTGGTCAACCTGCGCCCGGACGATGCCGCCACCAGCGCCATGGCCGACGATCTCTACGGCCGCCTGCACGCCTGGGGCATCGACGTGCTCATGGACGACCGCGACGAGCGGGCCGGGGTCAAGTTCGCGACCATGGAGCTGATCGGCCTGCCCTGGCAGGTGACCGTCGGCCCGCGCGGGGTGGCGCAGGATACGGTCGAGCTGAAGAACCGTGCCACCGGCGAGACCATCACCCTGTCGCCGCCGGCGTTGATGGAGCGTTTCGCCACCTGATGGCCTTCGGACGCTTCGAGCGCCTGGTCGCCTGGCGGTACCTGCGGCCGACCAGGGGCGAAGGCTTCATCTCGGTCATCGCCGGCTTCGCGCTGGTCGGCATCGCGCTGGGCGTCGGCACGCTGATCGTCGTGCTGGCGGTGATGAACGGCTTCCGCCACGAGCTGCTGGGACGGGTGCTCGGCGTCAACGGCCATGCCACCGTGGTGGCCGGACCCGCCGGGATCGCCGACTTCGACCAGCTTGTGAGCAGGCTGCAGGGGGCTCCGGGCCTCGTCGGCGTGATGCCCTATGTCGAGGGCCAGGTCATGGCCAGCGCCAACGGGATCGCCGCCGGAGCGCTGGTCCGGGGCGTCCGGCCGGAGGAACTGGAGAAACGCGAGGTGATCGCCTCGCACATCGTCCAGGGCTCGCTCGCCGGCCTCGACGCGCCGGGCACGGCTGCCATCGGCAGCCGGATGGCCGAGCGGATGGGGCTGGGCCTCGGCGGGCAGCTGACGCTGATCTCGCCGCAGGGTGCGGCCACCGCGTTCGGCACCGTGCCGCGCATCAAGACCTTCACCGTGGTCGCGGTGTTCGAGGTCGGGATGTACGAGTACGACAACAGCTTCGTCTTCATCCCGCTGGCGGATGCGCAGGCCTATTTCCAGCTCCCGGACCGGGTGAACGCGGTCGAGATCATGGTGGCCGACCCCGACCGGATCGGCAGCTACCGCCACGAGCTCACCATGCGGCTGAACGGCCAGGGCCGGCTGGTCGATTGGCAGCAGCTCAACTCGCACTTCTTTTCGGCGCTCCAGGTCGAGCGCAACGTGATGTTCCTGATCCTGACGCTGATCATCGTGGTGGCCGCGTTCAACATCATCACCGGCATCACCATGCTGGTGAAGAGCAAGGGCCGCGACATCGCGATCATGCGCTCGATGGGGGCGACGCAAGGGGCGATCCTGCGGGTCTTCTTCCTCAGCGGCGCCGCCATCGGCGTGGTGGGGACGCTCACGGGCTTCCTGCTCGGGCTGGCCTTCGCGCTCAATATCGGCGCCATCCGGCGCACGCTGGAGAGCCTCACCGGCACCGAGCTGTGGTCGGCCGAGATCCGCTTCCTGTCCGAGCTGCCGGCCCGGGTGGAGCTCGGCGACGTGATGAGCGTGGTCACGATGGCGCTCGTGCTGTCGTTCCTCGCCACCATCTACCCGGCCTGGCGCGCGGCCCGGCTCGATCCGGTCGAAGCGCTGCGCTATGAGTGAGCCTGCCGCGGTCCTGACCTTGCGCGGCATCCGGCGGCGGTTCGTGCAGGGGCCGGTGGCACTGGACGTGCTGCAGGGCATCGATCTCGACCTCGGCCGCGGCACTATCGCTGCCTTGGTCGGCCCGTCCGGCACCGGCAAGTCGACCCTGCTGCACATCGCCGGCCTCTTGGAGCGGCCAAGCGACGGCGAGGTCAGCATCGACGGCCGTGCCTGCGGCGGCCTTGGCGACGCCGAGCGGACCCGGCTGCGGCGGGAGCGGATCGGCTTCGTCTACCAGTTCCATCACCTGCTGCCGGACTTCACGGCACAGGAGAACGTGGCGATGCCGCTGCTGATCGCGGGGCGTGGCCGCGCGGAATCCGATCGGCGCGCCGTGGCGCTGCTGGAGCGGCTCGGGCTCGGCCCGCGCTTGGCCCATCGCCCGGCGCGGCTGTCCGGCGGCGAGCAGCAGCGGGTGGCGATCGCCCGGGCGCTGGCCAACGGGCCGGGCCTGATCCTGGCCGACGAGCCCACGGGCAATCTCGACCCGCACACGGCCGAGGAGGTGTTCGCGATCATGCTGGAGATGGTCCGCGACACCGGCACGGCGGCCCTGATCGCCACCCACAATCCGGAACTGGCGGCCCGCATGGACCGCACCTACCGCCTCACCGAAGGCCGGCTCGACGCTGCGCCATCGGCTGCCTAGCGCCACCGCAGCACCGCCGGATCGACACATGGGCTCGATCGGGAGCCCGTTGCCGCCGATGGGCCAGCCGTCATCGCCAGCCGCGCAGGCGGGCACGGCAGTGGCTCGACCTACCGTTTGATCTAGATCAGCGTGCTTGCGCTCGTTTTGCGACAGGATGCGTTTGCTAGGCTCGGTTTTGTCGACTGGGCGTAGGGAGGCGAATGTTGTCTCGACCTAAAATTCAATTTTCGCGTTTCTATTCTGATATCGATAGCAAAAAAAGAAACTATTGACGACGTATTTCATTGAGAGCATGCATCATATTCAGACATCTATGCTTCGAACTTGGTTGTGATGTAAATAACAACCGGCAGCAAAATTGCCGCATGACTTTGGCGGGACCTAGGTAAAAGCGTCGGCTCAGTTCGCGACGTAACGAGAATCGTGAGCCAACGACTCAGTTCAGCCGCGGCTCATGCCCGCTGCGTCATACCTCGTGGTCAACAGAACAGGAGTTGTTAAGTCATGGATAAGGATCGCGTCGAGGGTGCGGCCAAACAGGTCAAGGGTGCTGTGAAGGAGGCGGTCGGCAAGGCGGTCGGCGACAGCAAGCTGGAGAGCGAGGGCAAGGCCGACAAGGTGGAAGGCAAGGTGCAGAACGCGGTCGGCGGCCTCAAGGACGCGGTTCGCGAAGCCATCGACAAGGTTTAAGTCCTGCTCTTCCCGTTCACAGGGGCGAACCGAACGAGAGCCCGATGTCAGTCAATCTAGAATAACTGTAGCGTGACTCGAAAGATTCAAAAATGCTCGGTACCGTTCTGCTCGTTATTCTAATCCTGATGCTGATCGGCGCGTTGCCGACCTGGGGGCATAGCCAGAATTGGGGATACTTCCCGAGTGGGACCTTGGGCCTGATCGTCATTATTCTACTGGTTCTGGTGCTTACCGGCCGAATGTAGAGGGTTTCGCGGTTGCCCCAGATTGGAGACTTCGATGACCAGGAATGCCGAAGGTGCCGCTGGAGATCTGACCACGGATCTCGCGGCCTTGCGTCAGGACGTTGCGCATCTCGCCGCGACGATGAGCGAGCTGGTCCAGCACCAGACCATGGCGGTCGGTGCTCGCGCCGCCGCCGCCAAGGACACGATCGCCAGCAAGGCCGGCGAGATGCAGAACCGCGTGCGGATAGCCGGTCGCGACCTCGAGGGCAGTTACGATCGGCATCCGTTCACGGCGCTGCTGATCGCCTTCGGCGTCGGCATCACGCTCGGCATGTTGAGCCGGTGGCGGGTCTGATGGCGAG
>JAPJRA010000178.1 GCA_030824835.1 Geminicoccaceae bacterium
GCCCTGCTATCTGCCCCAGTCAGTGCGATGATAAGATGTGGCAGCGCGGCCAACCGCTCCAGAGTCAGCGGCTCGCGGCTGGCCGGATTGTCCGCGCTGAGCACCCAGACCAACGTCTCTTGATAGAGTGTCTCGGCGGCGAACCGGTCGGGGATGCGACCGAAGCCGCCGATGGCAAGATCAGTCCGTCCTCCGAGCAAGTCGTCGGCTACGCCCACCTGTGTCGGCACGATTCTCAGGCTCACGAGCGGCGCCTCGGCCCGTAGGCGTGCCATCAGCCCGGGAACGATGGCGGCGCTGACGTGATCGTTGCATGCCAGCGTAAACTGCCGGTCCGCTCGTGCCGGCTCGAATTCGACAGCATGGAGTGCGAGTTCGAGCTGGATCAGGCCCTGACGCACGCGGGGGCCGATCTGTGCCGCCTTGGCCGTCGGCTGCATGCCGTCGGGACCGCGCATCAGGATGTTATCATTCAGCGCATGGCGCAGCCGATTGAGGGCGTGGCTTACCGCCGATTGGGTCAGGCCCAGTCGCTCCCCCGCCCGTGTGACGCTCCGCTCCTCCAGGAGCGCGTCCAGCACGCGCAGCAGATTCAGATCCAGAGCATTGAAATGAATATTGCTCATAGCATCTGTACCACCTCTTCATTGGAGGGATGACACGACGTTCGGGTATGGTGAAATCACAAACGCGATGTTCCCAGACGGGGTCAGCAGTCGGCGGCGATGGCGCGTCGTGGCTTCCAGGTGGATCTATGAGGTATCTATAAGGTCGCCCGCTGCCGACACCCGTGGAACGGATGGTGCCTTTGTTACATTTGAGACATATTTGTAGCGGTGGAACGACCTTAAGGTCGGTTCGATGATAGATGGTTGCCGTTGAAGGCTGCCCACTTTTGCCTCATTGAGATCACGGAACCTTCCTATCTGGCGGCAGCTGTTACCACTGCGCGTTCCCGTTTACGACCGCACCACGTCGTTTCGGTTTGCTTGCATTGTCTTGATGAAACCGAGTATCGCATGCTGGCGACGAGCTGATCGGTCCGGGAGCCGGCGAACGCCCTGCGCATGCGCAACCGCCTGATGGAGACCGGCCGATGAGCGGCTGGATGATCGTCGTCGACCGCTTGGCCGATCTTCCGGCCCCGGTCTCCGGGTATCCGAGTATGACCACTCGGGACTACATCATGCAGCCGCGTGCTACGCGGCGCACGGTGCCCAAGGTGTTGAACCTGTCGCGCAGTTACGGTTACCAGACTCTGGGCTACTACTGCTCCCTGCTGGCCGAAGCTCGCGGCCACAAGGTCGTACCGACCGTCACCACGGTGCTGGAGCTGTCCCGCCGTGCATCCTACGGCTACGCGCTTACCGAACTCGAAGACACTCTGAACCGGACCATCCGCCGCCTGGCCGAACCGCCCAACGCCTCGTTCCGTCTGATCGTCTGTCTGGGGCGTGCCGACGACCCGCGCTTCGGTAGGTTCGCACGCCAGCTGTTCGACTGGTTCCGTTGTCCCATCCTCGAGGTGTTCGTGAAGGCTGGCGATCCCTGGCGGGTGCGCAAGATTGCACCGGTAGCGATCACGGAGCTGGGTGAAGCCGGCAAGATGCTGCTCGCCGGTGCTATCGAGGCGCATTTCCGCCAGCCCTGGAAGTCGCCCCGGGCGAAGGCGCCGCCACGTTTCAACTTGGCCGTGCTGTTCGATCCCAAGGCGCAGATGCCGCCGTCGGATCTGGACACGATCCGCCATTTCCAGCGCATCGCCGAGCCCCTGGGTCTGGGCGTCGAGGTGATCACGAAGCAGGATTTCGATCGGATTCCCGAGTTCGATGCGTTGTGGATTCGCGAAAACACCAACATCGACCATCACACCTTCCGCTTCGCCAAACGCGCCGAGCAGGAAGGGATGCCGGTGATCGACGACCCGAACTCGATCATCCGCTGCACGAACAAGGTCTATCTGGCCGAGTTGCTACAGGCGAACGGTGTGGCGACGCCAAAAACCGTGATCCTTTCCTCGGTCAAGGATCTGCCAGGGCTGGAAGCGCAGCTTTACTATCCGATGGTGCTCAAGATTCCGGATGGGTCGTTCTCGCGCGGCGTCGCCAAGGTCGGCGACCGCGCGGAGCTCGAGCGGATGGTGCGCGGCATGCTCGAGGACACGGACCTGATCCTGGCCCAGGAGTTCATGTACACCGAGTATGACTGGCGCGTCGGCGTCCTCGACGGCGAGCCGCTGTTCGTCTCGCAATACATGATGGCCCGCAAGCACTGGCAGATCATCCGTCACACCGAGGGCGGTCGGCCGATAGAGGGGGCCTTCAAGACCCTGGCCGTTGCAGCGGTACCGCGTGAGATCGTGGATGCGGGGGTTCGGGCGGCGAAGCTGATCGGGCGCGGCCTCTACGGCGTCGACATCAAGAGCAACGAGCGTGGTGTCTATGTGATCGAGGTCAACGACAACCCGAACCTGGTGCACGAGGTCGAGGACGCGGCCGAGCGGGACGAGGTCTGGCGCCGGCTCGCCCGCTGGTTCCTGAAGCGCTTGCAGGGCGAGGAGACAACGCCCGTCAGCTTACCTATGGTCGCGTCCAAGGCGGGCTGAGGGCACGGCCAGCGCCGCCGCCAACGCCAGCAGCGGAAGCGTCGCCAGCAGCAATCCGGCTGCCGCAGCGAGCCTGCGGTCGCCACCGATGGCCAGCCCCATGACCTCGGTCGTCAAGGTCGGGAAGCGCCCTGCGCCTACGAACACCGTCGGTAGATACTGCGCCACGCTGACGCTGAAACCCACGGCCAGTGCCACGAGAATGGGGCGACGCAGGAGCGGCAGCCTCACCCGCAAAAATGTCCTGGCTGGCGAGGTACCCAGCGCCAGGCTCGCCGCCACGTACTGCTGGTCCAGGGCGAGGTAAGGCCCGCGCAACATCAGCACGACATAGGGCAGCACAAAGACCAGATGGGCCCAGACAAGGCCCGGAAGCGTCGCATCGAGCCCGAGCCACACGAAGAGGATCTGGAGTCCGAAGAGAAAGCTGATCTGCGGGACCAGGAGCGGCAGGTAGACAAGGGCGAGGATGCAGGTCTCGGGCCGCGCGCCGTCCCTGCTTTCGTGCTCCAAACAGCCGATGACCGCCACAAGGGCGATTGCCGCCGCCAGCAAACCCACCAGCAGCGTGGTGCCGGTTGCGCCCAGGAGACCTAACCTCGCCCAGTCCCAGCTTGCGAGCGCGAGGTTCTGCGGCCATGCGGCCGGGAAACGCCAACTACCGGCGAAGGACCACAGCAGCAGGACGACGAGCCCGACGGAACCAAGTCCGAATTCTAGCAGTCGTGCCAACAGGCCCAGCCACGCCAGCGCTTCTTCAAGAGGCCGGGACGGACCTGCGACCAGCCAGCGGCGGCCGAGGCGCCCCACGCCGAGTTCACCGACACGCCAGACGGCGAGCGCCAGACCGATCAGCGCAAGCTGCAGCATGGCGCCGGCGGCGCCGATCCGATTCCAGGTCGGATCGGGGTCTTGCAGCCAGCGGAACAACCGCGCAGCGAATGTTGGCGGCGTCGAGGGTCCGAGCACCAGCGCCATGTCGACAACGGAGAGGGCGAACGCGATCACGGCATAGAGCGGCAGTCGGACCTGTCGATACAGCACCGGCAACGCCAGCTTCATCCATGCCTCTGCATTGCCATAGCCAGCCGTGCGGGCAATCGTCAGGTAGCGGCCGGTATCCAGCTGGCTCTGCGCCGCGAGGATGGCCAGCACCAGGAAGGGGCATTCGCGCAGCGCCAGGCCCAGGGTCAATGCCAGGCCCCAGGGATCGTTCACGGTCAGCAGGTCCGGCGGTTGCTCCCAGCCCGTGAGCCAAGGCGACACCAGCCGCGCCAACCAACCCGACGGTGCCAACAGGAAACCGGTGCCGATCGCACTGGCGAGGTGCGGGACAGCCAGCAGAACCGGGAGCAGGGCAAGCTGGGCACGGGCGCGGCGCTGGCCATGGGCCGTGGCCACGATCAAGACGGCCCCAATGACCGCCAACCGTGTCGCGCCGATGCCGGTGCCCACGGTCACGGCCACGCTGCGCTCGAGGCCCGGGACAAGACGCAGATCGTGCCAAGCGGCGAGGGCCCAGGTGGAGGTCGGCCAACCAAACGCCGAGAGCGCCGTGCCGGCGAGGCCACACAGGACCGGCCCGAGGAACAGGGCGATGGTGAGCGGCGGGATCGCGCGCAGAAGGCCGCTCAGTGGATCACCGCGCGTATCGTTCGGCCCACCGCCGCTCCACGAGCTCGCTCCAGGTGGGATGCGGCTCTTGCAAAGCCGGCCCCAACTCGTCGGGTGGCAAGGTAGCTGGGCCCAGGGGCAGGGCTTCGAACAGGGCGCGATCGGCTGGCGCCAGAGCTGCCACGTGCAGCACCGTCGGGTCGCCCCAAATCGTCACATCCTGTTTGCGCGCCTGTGCTTCAGGCGTGAGCAGGAAGTTGGCCACCACCATCGCACCTTCCTTGTGCGTGGCATTGAATGGAATCGCCAGGAAATGGGTGTTGGCGATGCTGCCGTCACGGAACACAAAGCTGCGGACCGTCGCCGGCAGCCTGTCGTCGAGGATCAGACTCGAGGCTTCTGCCGGGTTGAAGGCCATGGAGAAATCGACCTCGCCATCGTCGAGCAGCTGATGCAGGGCCAGCCCGGATGCGGGGTAGCTGGTGCCAGAGCGCCAGAGCAGCGGTTGAAGCAGGTCAAGTCGATTCCACATCGAGGCCGTGAGCGCATCGAATTCGGCCGCTTCGACTGGTTGTTGCAGCCGCTTCGGGTCCGGCACGCTCGCGTAAAGCACATGTTTCAAGAAGGTCGAGCCGACAAAATCCGGTGGTGCCGGGTAGGTGAAGCGACCGGGATGTACCTGTGCCCACGCCAGCAGATCGTCGATCGCGAGCGGCGGGGTGGCAACCCTGGCGCTGTCGTAGAACATGACGAATTTGGCCATTCCCCATGGGCTCTCGAAGCCGTCGGTGGGGATGGTGAAATCGACCAGTGTCGTCGGCTGACCCTCGGTATCAATCAGCGCGAAGTTCGGCAGGCGCCGGGTGAACGGCCCGTAGAGCAGCTGCTGCTCCTTCATCGCCTTGAAGTTCTCGCCATTGACCCAGACCAAATCGACGGTCCCGCTCTCGGCACGGCCTGCGGTCTTTTCCGCGAGTACGCGCGCGACCGCCTCCGCAGTGTCGGTGAGCTTGACCTGGACCAGGTCGATGCCGAAGCGCTGCTTCACCTCGCCGCCCGCCCAGGTGATGTAGTCGTTGATCTGGCGCGAGCCGCCCCATGCGTTGAAATAGACGGTTTGACCACGCGCGCGGGTGGTCGTTTCGGCCCACTCGTCGGCGGCCGCGGGTACGGCAAATGCCAGGAGCAGGCAGAGCAGGAGAAAGCGCATGTGACCTCTTCGCGAGTGCTGAGTGCGGACGTCTGCGGGTAACGCTAGCACCGTGATCACGTCCAGATGTCACATGGGCGTGAATCCGTATGCCCTGCTAGTGGCGAAGACGGATTTTGGGGCGAGCGATGACGACCGAGCTGGAAGCGCTTTCGCGGCGCATAGAAGCCGCAACTGGCAGTGATGGCGACCTCGATGCCGAGTTGAGTCGCGTTTTTGGGGATGGCATGGCGGCAAACATCGTCGACTACACCGCATCGGTCGACCGTACGGTTGATCTCGTCCGTGCCGTGCTGCCTGGGTGGGGCTGGCACCTCGGCTGGAACGCCTCGGGCATTCTTCCCTATGCCACCCTCAGTCATGGCGAGCAGCGGGTAACGGCGGCGGCGGCCACCGTGCCGCTGGCCCTGCTCCGAGCTTTGCTGCGTGCAGTACACGAACAAGCAGCCACTCATCCTCCTGTTCGAGCGGATCGTTAGACGAGATTCAGCGTGCTCGTAGAGATCAGACTAAGAAAATTCTACTTTTGATTGAGTGTATTTGTTGTTGGCCCTGCTATATAGACACTGCAACCGACGCTTCTTGCCGGCGAGCTGTAGCGTTGTTTGGCGTGTACAGTCGTGCAGGCCGGCGCTTAAAATACTGACATGACGCATGTATCGTCGTTGATTGGGCCACGTCGCTTGGCGGCGAATCTCGGGCAAGGGTACTCGCATGTCACCGCCCTCGGTTCGTTGCGGCACTTGTCCGGCATATCCGTACCTGGGCCGCGGCCGAGCGCGACCCTGCATGAACGATAGGAATGCATCATGAGATGGCTGCTCGGTTCTCCCCTGCTGGTGATCGGCTTTGTCGCCGGCGCGGCGTTGGCCGATGACATCACCGGCACGGTGGAGAAGGTGGACGCCACCAGCAACTCGGTCTGGATCGGCGGCGTGCCCTACCAGATCGAGGGCCAGTCTGCGCCCCTGAAATTCGGGGACATCAATGTCGGCGACAAGGTGCGTGTGACGTTCGATCACTCCGCCGATGGCAATATCGCCTCGGCGGTTGCTCCGGCCAAGTGACACGATCTGCGACGCCAGCCAGACGATCAGGCGAGTTCCATTCGATGAACGACTCCAGCCGCGATTGCCGGCCATGACGCTGACGGCCGCCGACTTTATGGCGCTGGCAACGGCAGGCGTGCCCTATGTTGGCCAACTCGGCTGCCGCGTCGAGCGGTTCGATCCCGGTGCCGTGGACGTGCTGCTGCCGTTCAGTGACTTCCTGCTGCGTCCAGGTGGTACAATCTGCGGGCCTGCCCAGATGGCGCTGGCGGACATCACCTTGTACGGCGTCGTGCTGTCGCTGATCGGCCGCATCGAACTTGCCGTCACCACCGATCTCAACATGCGGTTCCTGGCCAAGGCCCGGCCCGGTGACCTCCTGGCGCGCGGGCGCATTCTACGGCTGGGGCGCGTGCTTGCCGTGGGCGAGGTGACGATCGTGGCCATGGACGGTGGCGAGCCGGTCGCACACGCGACCGGCACCTACGCCCTGCCGACGTCCAAGATTGCGTCGGGCTGAGATGCTCATCCATTCGGCAGGTTGGAATATTGGATGAACAAGCCCGATCCGGGCACGCGCCGTTGACAG
>JAPJRA010000179.1 GCA_030824835.1 Geminicoccaceae bacterium
TCCGCGGCCGACCGGCGGGCCGAGAACGTCATCAAGGAGGAGCTCAAGCGCGGGCGCCCGGACTACGGCTTCGTCATGGAGGAGAGCGGCATCGACATCGGCCGCTCGCCGCACAATCGGTGGATCGTGGACCCGCTCGACGGCACCACGAACTTCCTGCACGGCCTGCCGCACTGGGCGATCTCGATCGCCCTCGAGCAGCACGGCGAGATCACCTCCGGCATCATCTTCGATCCGCTGCGCAACGAGCTGTTCACGGCCGACCGCGGCCACGGCGCCTATGTCAACGATCGGCGCATCCGTGTTTCCAAGCGCTCCGACATGCGCATGGCGCTGATCGCCTGCGGCCTGCCGATCCAGAACTGGAAGGGCCGCACCATGGGCTTCACCAAGCAGATGGAGCGGGTCGCCGACGAGTGCGGCGGGCTGCGCCGGCTGGGCGTGGCTTCTCTGGATCTGGCCTACGTCGCCGCCGGGCGCCAGGACGGCTATTGGGAGTACGGCCCGCACATCTGGGACATCGCCGCCGGGGTCCTGATGCTGCGCGAGGCCGGGGGGCGCATCGGCCGCCTTGAAGGCGACGACGAGCTTTTCACGGAGGGCACGGTCGTCGCCGGCAACCCGGACATCTACGACAAGCTCCGTGCCACCCTGATCGAGGCGACACCGGTCGCCTGACGCTCGATCGGTCCGGAGCCGCCGCCCCATGGCCTTTACCCGCCTCTTCGCCGCCCTGCTGATCGGCATCGGCCTCGCGCTGGGCGGCTGGTTCGTCGGCGCCGGCTTCGTGAAATCCCGGCTCGGCGTGCGCTCGGTGACGGTGAAGGGGCTGGCCGAGCGCGACGTCAGGGCCGACCTCGCGCTGTGGCCGCTGCGCTTCGTAGCCACCGGCAACGTGCTGGCCGACGTGCGGGCGAAGATCGTGGCCGACGAGGCGGCGGTGCGGAAGTTCGTGGCTGTGGCCGCCATGAAGGACACGAGCGTCGACGTCACCGGCTTCGAGGTCACCGACGCGCTGGCACAGGTCTATCGCAGCGGCCCGGTCGAGAGCCGCTTCGTCGTGGCCGAGACGCTAGTCTTGCGCTCCACCGACATCGACGGCGTGGCCGCGCTGGCGCAACGGTTAGGCGAGCTGATCGCCGCGGGCGTGGTGCTCTCCAGCGACGGCGGCTCGGCCTCCGGGCCGGTCTATCTGTTCACGGGCCTGAACGAGGCCAAGCCCGAGATGGTGGCCGAGGCCACTCGCAACGCGCGGGCCAGCGCTGAGCAGTTCGCCACCGATTCCGGCAGCCGGCTGGGCGGCATCCGCAACGCCAGCCAGGGCGTGTTCCAGATCCTGGCACGCGACGAGGCACCGGGCCTGATGGAGCCATTCCAGATCGCCAAGCGCCTGCGTGTCGTCTCGACGGTCGAGTACTTCCTCGCCGACTAGGGCCGGCTTGATCCACATCAACGCCGCCTGCCCGGGAACGTCGCACTCTCGGCGTCACAGCCGAGGGGAAGCAGGCGATGCGGCAGCAGGTCGGTGTGCTGATGTTCGTGGCGGTGCTCATGAGCGCCGCCGGTGCCCGGGCGCAGTCCGGGTGGGAGGACGAGCTCGGCATCGAGATCGATCAGGCCGAGAAATGCCATGTCGCGTACCTGAGCCACGTCGTCGAGCGCGACGTGGGCGGCAAGAAGCTGGTAATGGCCAAGGTGCATTGCGACGACCAGCGCGTCTTCGACGCGATGCGGCCCGACGAGTTCGAGCCCTTCAAGTTCAATGCATGCCAGCCGGACACGACGCAGGCCTGCTGAGGCTCAGCGCGCCTCGGACGCGGCCAACAGCGCTCCGGCCGGGCCGTTGAGCACCGCCTTCGGCATCAGCTCCTCGCAGGCTTCCTGAATGCGGGCGGCGCTGCGGAAGCACATCGACAGGTGCAGTTCGCCGGGCACCATCTGCAGCCGCGCCGAGGGCAGATGGGCGGCATACCAGTGCGCATGCGCGGGTGGCACGACGGCGTCCTTGGTGCCGTGCAGCAGCTCGACATCGGCCACGATGTCGGCGATCGAGAAGTCCCAGGGCTGGGCCACCAGCCGGGCGTCGGCCAGGGCCCCACGCAGGCCCCGGCGGTTGCCGGTGCGGAACGACTGCAGCAACCGGGCGTGCAGCACGTCCAGCGAGAGGCCCAGGCGCTCGAGCGCATGCCGCTCGCTGGCGACGACCATGGCCATCAACCGCCGATCGAGGCGTGTGGTCAGCGCCAGGTTCAAGAGGCGATAGACCATGCGGCCGGTGCGGCTGCCGCGGCGGCCGAGCATCGACAGCACCAGCGCCGTGCCCCCTGCGGTCTCCAGCACCTCCGGGCCGGCGATACCGCCCGCCAGGATCACGCGCTTGACCCGGGCGCCGAGATGCGCCGCCACGGCCAACGCGTAGGGCGCCCCGGTCGAGACGCCGACGACAAGGCATTCGCCGATGCCGAGCTGCACCAGGGCCTCGCCGACATCGGCACCCCAGCCGCGCAGCGACGGCAGTCGCTGCAGGTCGCTGCGCCCGTAGCCGGGCCGGTCGAACGCGATCAGGTTGTTCGGGTGCTGGTCGCTGGCGCCGGCCTCGTAACGGCTCCCGAGGAAGCCGTGGAAATAGAGCACGGGCAGCATCGAGCGGGTGCCGAACTCGGCCACGCCCAGGCGGCGCCCGTCGTGCAGACGGATGACCAGATCGGTCGCGGGCCGGATCAGCGGGACATGAAACCGGCTGCGCGGGTTGGCCGACGAGCGTGGGCGCCGCGTCACGGACCGGCCGCTCCGCCGGCGCGCCGACAAGGCGGCATCGCTGCGGGCTCGTCGTTGCTGATGGGGGCGCTCACCTCGATCCTGTCCATTTCGGGGCAGCCATCCTGTCGTCAGATCGGGTCAGCGGCAAAGTCGGGTGTCCCGACGCTCGTGGTTTGTACGGCATCGGACGCGGGAGTGCCAGCCGGACAGAACCAGATGAGTGCTGTGGCCCGATCACCGAATCGATATCTGTGTCGCGGCCTCGACCACTTGTCATGCGCGCTCGGAAATCGCAGTTGTGGCGGGAAACGACCCTGCAACGAGGGGGATGCGCGATGGATCAGAACGAACGCAAAGCCGTCGACGAGCTGTTCGGCAAGCTGCGCCAGGTCGACAGCCAGGCACCGCAGCGCGACGCCGAGGCCGAGGCGCACATCCAGCAGCAGGTCGCGAGCCTGCCGGCGGCCCCCTACTACATGGCGCAGGCTATCCTGGTGCAGGAGCATGCGCTGGCGACGATGCAGAGCCGCATCCAGGAGCTCGAGCGGGCGGCGGCCGAGCGGCCGGCCGCCAGCGGTGGCTTTCTGGGCGGGCTGTTCGGCGGCGGCACGCCTCCGGCACCACGCCCCCCGGCGACGCCGGTGGCGAGCGGGCCGATTCCACAGCAGTACCTGCAGCCCAACCAGGCGGCGGCGCCCGGCTCGCCATGGGGACGGCCGGCCGGCGGTGGGTTCCTGGCAGGGGCGATGCAGACGGCGATGGGCGTGGCCGGTGGCATGCTGATCGCGGATGCGATCTCCAGCGCCTTCCACTCGGGCACCGCCGAAGCCGTCGAGCTGGTGCCCGAGCCGGTCCTGGAGCCGGAGCCGGAGCCGACCTACCCGGACGCGCCCGCCGACGATCCTTCCTACGACGATTTCGGCAGCGATTCGGGTGGCTTCGACGATACGATCTGACCCCGGCCATGCAGACAGCCGGCTGCGGCTGGCCTATAACGCGGGGCGGGAGACGCGCTGCGGCAAAGGGAAGCTGACGCCATGGACGAAGCCGGCAAGGTCCTGATCGGCAAGGGCGAGTCGCCGCAGTATCTCTACCTGCCGCTCGCCAACCGACACGGCCTGGTCGCCGGCGCCACCGGCACGGGCAAGACGATCACCCTGCAGGTGCTGGCCGAGAGCCTGAGCCGCGACGGCGTCCCGGTGTTCTGCGCCGACGTCAAGGGCGACCTCTCCGGCATCAGCCGCGCCGGGCAGCCCAAGCCGAAGGTCGAGGAGCGTGCGGCCGAGCTGGGGGTGACCGATTTCGCCTACCAGGCGGCCCCGGTGATCTTCTGGGACGTGTTCGGCCAGCAGGGCCATCCGGTGCGGGCGACGGTGGCCGAGATGGGGCCTCTGCTGCTGGCGCGGATGCTCGAGCTCAACGACACCCAGGAGGGCGTGCTCAACATCGCCTTCAAGCTCGCCGACGACCAGGGTCTGCTGCTGCTGGACTTCAAGGACCTGACGGCGATGCTGCAATCGGTCGCCGAGAGCGCCGACCAGCTCACGACCGCCTACGGCAATGTCAGCAAGGCCACCATCGGCACCATCCAGCGCCGCCTGCTGACGCTGGAGCAGCAGGGTGCGGAGAGCTTCTTCGGCGAGCCGGCGCTGGAGCTGACGGACCTGATGCTGACCACGCCCGACGGGCGCGGTGCGGTCAACGTGCTGATGGCCGACAAGCTGATCCACTCGCCGCGGCTCTATGCGACCTTCCTGCTCTGGCTGCTGTCGGAGCTGTTCGAGGAGCTGCCGGAGGCGGGCGACCTCGACAAGCCCAAGCTCGTCTTCTTCTTCGACGAGGCGCATCTGCTGTTCAACGACGCCCCCAAGGCGTTGACCGAGAAGGTCGAGCAGGTGGTGCGGCTGATCCGCTCCAAGGGCGTGGGCGTCTATTTCGTGACCCAGAACCCGGCCGACGTGCCGCCGGTGGTGCTGAGCCAGCTCGGCAACCGGGTGCAGCACGCGCTGCGCGCGTTCACGCCGGCGGACCAGAAGGGCGTGCGCGCCGCCGCCGAGACGTTCCGGGCCAATCCCGCTTTCAAGACCGCGGACGTGATCACCGAGCTCGGCGTCGGCGAGGCGCTGGTGTCGATGCTGGAGCCCGGCGGCATCCCCGGTATCGTCGAGCGCGTGAAGGTCGTTCCGCCGCGCTCGCGGATGGGCACGGTGACGCCCGAGGAGCGCCAGGAGACGATGGCGACGAGCCCGCTCGCCGGCAAGTACGACCAGACGGTGGACCGCGAGTCCGCCTACGAGATCCTGCAGGGCCGTGCCGGCACGGTCGCCGCCAATCCCGAGCCGGAGAACCCCTGGGGCGTCGCGCCGGCACACGTCGACACCAGCAATCCCTGGGGTGTGGCTCCCGACGTGACTCCGTCGTCGCGGCGGATCGGCGGTGCCGCGCAGGCGTCTCCGGCCCCGCCCTCGCGGCGCCGGACCGCTGCCCCTGCCCGCGCCGAGGCTCCACCGGCCGGGGGTGGCGGCCTGGGCGGCATGCTGGGCGAGATCCTCACCGGCGGCGGCGGGCGGCGTCAGAGCCCGGCCGAGGCGATGGTCAAGTCGGCTATGCGCAGCGTCGGCTCCAACGTCGGCCGGCAGGTCGGCAATGCGATCGTGCGCGGCGTGCTGGGCTCGATTCTCAAGCGGTGACGCCCGGGAGCAGGTTGACGTAGAAGACGTACTGCCATCCGAACGGGTTGATGAGCCACCCGCCGACGGTGCGGCCGAAAGGCGGGCCGAAGGTGGCCCAGAAGCCGAATAGCGCCAAACCGATCGAGCGCTGTGATTCCGGCAACCATGTGAGGATGATGGTCAGCGCCACCGGGATGAGGGCGCCGCCGGTGAACCCCCGGCCGGCGCGATAGACGACAAGCTGTGTCAGCATGCTGGCGGTGCCGCGCAGCATCGAGAACACCAGGAAGACGACGCAGGTGCTGAGCATATAGCCGCGCGTCGAGAACACCCGGCACATCCAGCCGCTGAGCGGGATCGCTACGATCTCGGCCACGGGGTAGCCGGTCGCGATCCAGCTGCCCTCCTTTGAAGGCGTGGTCGGGGAATGTGTCGACGGTCAGGGCGACGTCCTGACCGCGGGCCATCTGGTCGAGACTCGTTTCCTTCGAGTTGGCGACGACATGGAGGCCGGCACCCAGCGGCACGATGCTCATCAGGCGCGCAGCTGGCTATACGTAGTCGCCGAGCTCCAGCGCGCGGTCGCCTACGGCGCCGTCGATCGGCGAGGTCACGACGGTGTAGTCGAGATCGAGCGTGGCCCGATCGCGTTGGGCGTGGGCCGCCTGCATGGCTGCCGCAGCTCCCTGCCGTTGGGCCCACAACACGTCCAGCTGCCGGCGCGGCCCGGTGACCATCGCTGTCGTGTCGGCAAGTTCCGCCTGGCGCTGCGCGAGGTTGGAGCCGGTCTGCTACGCCTGCCGGAAGGTGCCGTTGCCGGTCTGCTCCAACTGCTGATATCGCCGCTGCTCGACCTACGCGAAACGCAGCGCCGCCTCTGCCGCCGCGACCTGCGCTTGCGCTTGGTCGATCTTCGCCTGCTGCAGGGCAATCTGCGCATCCCGGTCGGCAATGTCGGCCTGGACCCGTGCCACGGCAGCCTGACGCTGGGTGACGGCGACCCGGTAGTCGCGGTCGTCGATGCGGACCAGCACGTCATGTACCCGGACCGCCTGATTGTCGTCGACCGCGAGAACGGCTACATAGCCGCCGACTTTCGGGCTGACGGTGACGTCGTTGGCCTCGAGACAGGCGTCGTCGGTGGTAACCAGGAAGCGCAGTGTCGTCCAGTAATACCATGCGAACCATGCGCCGCCGCCGACCAACATCGCCATGACCGCGACGACGAGCATGACCCGCCACCGCTTCGACGACGTCGCCAAGCCATCGGCAGGGCCGTTGACGAGTCCGTCGCGCGGACCGGGCGCCGCCGCCGGCGCGCCTTCGGAGGCCTGGATTTCGTCCATCACAGGTCCCGTGGTCTCGCGTGGTGAAGCTAGAACCTGGAACGCGACGGCGGCGTGCCCCCGATTCTCCATCGGCGGACGAAAGCCCACCATGCCACATCGCATACATGCCGCCGCGGTGCCGAAAGGGCCAAGCCATTGACCAGACTGTCGTTCCCCAAGGAGAAGGTGCAGTTCCTGCTGCTCGAGGGGATCCACGAGAACGCGATCGCGGACCTCGCTGCGGACGGCTACAGCAACGTCGTCCGCCTGCCCGGCGCCCTCGACGAGGATGAGCTGATC
>JAPJRA010000180.1:0-1957 GCA_030824835.1 Geminicoccaceae bacterium
CTCGGTCACCTCCATACCTTTCTCCCCGGTGGGCTTGGGCTCGATGACCGGCTCTTCGGCGGACGACGTGATGTTCATGAGGAGCGTTATCCAGCCTTCCGGGCGTTTGGGCGAGTCGGTATCGAAGGCATGCGACTGGATGTTCCATGTTTGTTCGTGTAAGCAAGCATGACCGCTTGACCTGTTGCATCCCGAGCGACCATCACTTCGCCGCGCACGTCACGAGTTAGGGCCATCATTTCGGCGGACGCGGCGCTAGAAACGGAACGGAGCGCATGACCGACCTGCTCGATCTAGCCGGCGGGCGGACCAGCGGCGACAGCTACACGGCGCACGATATCGAGGTGCTCGAAGGGCTGGAGCCGGTCCGCCGCCGCCCCGGCATGTACGTCGGTGGAACCGACGAGCGTGCCCTGCACCATCTTGTGGCGGAAGTCCTGGACAACGCCATGGACGAGGCGGTGGCTGGCCACGCCACCCGGATCGAGCTCGAACTCGCCGCCGGTAACCGCATCACCGTGCGCGATAATGGCCGTGGCATCCCAATCGATCCGCACCCCAAGTTCCCGGACAAGAGCGCCCTCGAGGTCATCATGACCACGCTGCACTCGGGCGGCAAGTTCGGCAGCAAGGCTTACGATACCTCCGGCGGTCTGCACGGGGTGGGCGTCTCCGTCGTCAACGCACTGTCGTCGGAGCTCGTGGTCGAGGTCGCCCGTAACCGCACGCTCTACGCGCAACGCTTCGCGCGCGGCCTCGCGCTCGGACCGCTGGCGACGATGGGTGCCGCGCCGAACCGTCGCGGCACCACGATCAGCTTCGTCCCCGACACCGAGATCTTCGGCCCCGGCGCCCGCTTCCGGCCGGAAATGCTACACCGGATGGCGCGCAGCAAGGCATATCTCTATCGCGGGGTCGAGATCCGCTGGCGTTGTGACCCGGCCCTGCTCGAGGCCGGATCCGCCGTGCCGGCCGAGGACAGCTTCCATTTCCCGCAAGGGCTGGCCGATTTTCTCAAGGCGCTGCTCGGTGGCCGCGACCTCGTGGTGGACGACCCGTTCACCGGCGAGGCGGTCCTGGAGCAGGGTGCCCGGGTCGAATGGGCGATCGCCTGGCCGATCGACGAGGAGACCTACACCGGCTGGTACTGCAACACGGTACCGACCCCGCTGGGGGGCACCCACGAGGTGGGTCTGCGCAATGCCTTGTTGAAAGGCCTGCGGATCCATGCCGAGCGGGTGGGCTTCAAGCGGGCGGCGGCGGTCACGGCCGAGGACGTAATGGGAGGCATCTGCGTGCTGCTCTCCCTGTTCATCCGTCAGCCACAGTTCCAGGGCCAGACCAAGGAGCGCCTGGTCTCGGCCGAAGCCACAAGGCTGGTCGAGAACGCAATCCGGGATCGGTTCGAGCTCTGGCTTGGCAGCCATGCCGCGACCGCGACCGCCGTCCTGGAGCACGTGGCGCGCCGGGCCGAGGAGCGGATCGCGCGGCGTAAGGCCAAGGACGAGGTGGGGCGCAAGACGGCTACGCGCAAGCTTCGTCTGCCTGGCAAGCTCGCCGACTGCTCGCGTGACGCCCGCGAGGGTACCGAGATCTTCATCGTCGAGGGCGATTCGGCCGGTGGTTCCGCCAAGCAGGCACGCAGCCGGGAGACGCAGGCGATTCTACCCCTGCGCGGCAAGATCCTCAACGTCGCCTCGGCCACGGCTGACAAGCTCGCCGGCAACAAGGAGCTGGCCGACCTGATCACGGCGCTGGGCTGCGGCGCGGGCAAGCACTGGCGCCCCGACGATCTGCGCTACGACAAGGTGATCATCATGACCGACGCCGACGTCGATGGTGCCCACATCGCCGCGCTGCTGATGACCTTCTTCTTCCGCGAGCTGCCCAAGCTGATCGAGCGCGGCCACCTCTATCTGGCGCAGCCGCCGCTCTATCGCCTGGCCGCAGGCGGCAC
>JAPJRA010000180.1:1967-7005 GCA_030824835.1 Geminicoccaceae bacterium
GGCGGCACGGTGGCCTACGCCCGCGACGAGGCCGACCGGGCGCGCCTGCTGGCCAGCACCTTCAAGGGCAAGAAGAATGTCGAGGTCGGGCGCTTCAAGGGCCTGGGCGAGATGAATCCGTCCCAGCTCAAGGAGACCACGATGGACCCGACCAAGCGGCAGCTGCTGCAGGTCCGCAGCGAGGACGTGGACGGCAAGCCCACGGCCCAGCTGGTCGAGGAGCTGATGGGACGGCGGCCGGAGCTAAGGCTCGCATTCATCCAGGAAAATGCCAGCTTGGTGACGGAGCTGGACGTGTAGCTCGGCGCGGCTCGCCGGGCGGCGGCATTGCTCGTGGCCCGCTAACCGATGACGAAGCTGTCGATGAGCTCCTGCGTCTTCGGTCCCACGGCTCCACGCAGCTCGGTGAGTTCCGCATCGACCTGCCGCTTGGTCTCGGGCTGCAGCCGTGGGTAGGTACCCTTCAGGACCAGAATGAGGTTGAAGCGCTCGTTGTCGCCGGCGCCGCCGAGCCGCTCCAGGGCAAGCGGCACCGTGCGCGGGTCTGCAAGGTCGTAGAGGAATTCCGAGGCATAGACGCGGATGGTCCGGTCCGGATCGCCGGCTGCATCCGTCAGCCTTGCGAGGTCGTTGTCGTCGATCTGCGCAGCAATCTCGGCGGCTTGGGCCTTATGCTCCCGCAGCATCTCCGTCAGAGCGACGACGACTCCCAGTCTGGTGCGGTAGGAGTCCGGATCGCGGCGAAGCTCGGCGAGCAACGGCTTGGTGATCGCCGGGCCTTGTGCCGCAAGGCTTTGACGGGCATCGCGCCTGACGTTGGTCGAGCCGGAACGCAAATCTTGCAGCGATTGGCCGATGTCGGTGGCTTCCGCCTCGGCGGCCCATGCCGACGGAAAGACATGCCAGTCGTTCCAGGCGGCAGGCGTGCCGGCGCTTCTCGCCGGACATGGGCCGATCAGCGACACGAGTTCCCCATCGTCGGTACGCAACTCGCCGTGTTGACGGTCGAAACGCCATTGAATCAAGCGACCCGAGCCCAGGAACGGCTCCAGCGTCCTCTTCTCAATGCATTCGAAGATCATCTCCTCCTCGCCTCGACCATCCTCGTCAGGAGGAAAATAGAACGTCGCTTCGAGCCTGCTGCGCTTGATCTCCTTGCCGACGACAATGAACTCGAAGCGCCCGTCGTTGACGGCGCCGAGATAGACCCGATCGCCGCGAATGTGGATCTGGCTGCCGGTGATATCGCCGTCGATCTCACCCTGGACGAAATCGTCCTGGATCAGGGAATCGACGAACCACAGCAGCACGATCGCTACGGCCGCCACGCCGGCCACCACGACGCCCTTGTAGTGGATCGTGGCAGTCGATCCGAATGCCCCGAAGATAATGCCCAACCCACTGCAGAGGACGAGCAGGGCGACGGTCGAGCTGATGCTGGCATAGCCGAGGCACAGCAGCCCGCCCACGGCCAGGGCCGCGCCGACCACGAGGGCGGACCAGAAAATCTGCCCACCCCAACTCGGTGGTTCGCTGATCTGGTTGACCACGCCGTCCTGCTGCTCGTCTGCCATCACCCGCTGCCCTGTTTCGCGGCCGCTACATCGCCGTAGAAGTGTCCGCCAAGCAGCTGCGCAGTGCTGTGAGATTTCACACGCAGAGCTGTGAGATTTCCTGCGACGGCTTCAGGCGGCCCGCACCCACTCCACTGAACGCGCTGTCGGTCTTCGCCCGGCCATAGAACGCGCAGATCAGCGGGAACGTCGCCGCGCGGGCTCGGTTAATGCGGCATCTTCGCCTTCTGCCCGCTCTGTCCTCAGGTTGGGCTAGGCGCACCAGCGACCGGGAGATCCGCGTGAGTGCTGTCCAGAGCGGCAAGGCCGCCTTGCCGGGGAAGGTCCCGGTCAACCTGACCGTCAATGGCCGCACGATGCGACTTGAGGTGGCACCTTGGACCGTCTTGGTCGACCTGCTGCGTGACGAGCTGCAGCTGACCGGCACCAAGAAAGGCTGCGACCACGGGCAATGTGGTGCCTGCACCGTCTTGCTCGACGGTAGGCGGATCAATTCCTGTCTGGTTCTGGCCGTCACCAAGGACGGCTCGAGCATCACCACCATCGAGGGGCTCGATGCCGATGGCGCTTTGCACCCCTTGCAGGCGGCCTTCGTCGAGCACGACGCCTTCCAGTGCGGGTACTGCACGCCTGGCCAGATCTGCTCGGCCGTAGGGCTGCTCGACGAGGGCAGGGCCGGGACCGCGGAGGAGATCCGCGAGCTGATGAGTGGCAATATCTGCCGCTGCGGCGCTTACGTGAACATCGTGGGTGCGATCGAGCAGGTGCTGCACGAACGCACAGGTGATCGGCCATGAACGCGTTCGACTACCAGCGCGTCGACACCGTGGCCGACGCCGTGCGCGCGATCGCTGCCGAGCCCACGGCGCGCTTCATCGCCGGCGGCACCAATCTGGTCGACCTGATCAAGTACGACGTGGCGCACCCGACGAAACTGATCGACATCGGGCGGCTGCCCCTGGACCGGATCGAGGAGACCACGGCCGGCGGTCTGCGGCTTGGTGCCCTGGTCAGCAACACCGACACCGCCTACGACGCACGCATCGAGAGCCGTTACCCGCTCTTGAGCAGTGCCATCCTTGCCGGTGCCTCGCCCCAGCTGCGCAACGCGGCGACCATCGGCGGGAATTTGCTGCAGCGGACACGCTGCTACTATTTCTACGATGCGGGCACTCCCTGTAACAAGCGCTTGCCCGGCAGCGGCTGTCCTGCGATCACCGGCCTCAACCGCATCCACGCCATTCTCGGCGCCAGCAAGCACTGTATCGCCACGCACCCCTCGGACATGTGCGTGGCCCTGGCGGCGCTCGATGCGTCGGTGTGCGTGGTCGGGCCGCGCGGGGAACGGACGATTCCGATCACGGACTTTCATCGCCTGCCGGGCGACGCACCGCAGCTCGACAACATCCTCGAGCCGGACGAGCTGATCACCGCGGTCGACCTGCCGCCCGCCGGCTTTGCCGGGCACCACAGCTATCTGAAGCTGCGGGATCGGCTATCCTATGCGTTTGCGCTGGTCTCCGTGGCGGCCGCGCTCGAGCTGGACGGCGAACGGATCACGACGGCGCGTCTGGCGCTGGGCGGCGTTGCTCATAAGCCGTGGCGCGACCGTGAGGCCGAGGCTCTGTTGGTGGGCAAGCCCGCCGAGCGCAGCAACTTCGCCATTGCTGCCGATCATGTCCTCCAGGATGCGGCGGGATTCGCCCACAACGGCTTCAAGCTCGATCTGGCGCGGCGCGCCATCATGCGCGCCCTGGAGCAGGCCGCGGCGGGCACACCGCAAATCCAGTCCGACAAGCGCATTCAGTAGGGGCAACGATTATGTCGGAAACCGCGACCAATGTTGGTATGGCTCGGAGCCGCGTCGACGGCCGCGCCAAGGTTACCGGCGCCGCCAAATATACGGCGGAGTTCGACATTCCCGGCTTGGCCCACGGCTACGTCGTCTCGAGCACCATCGCCAGGGGAAGGATCGCCAGGATCGACACCGATGCGGCGCTGGCGGTACCCGGCGTTGTGGCAGTGATTACGCACGCCAACCGGCCGCGCACCGCTTGGCTCGACCGCAGCCATCGGGATGACGTGGCCCCGCCGGGCTCGCCGTTCCGGCCGCTCTATGACGATCGGATCGTCTATAGTGGCCAGCCGGTGGCGCTCGTGGTGGCCGAGGACTTTGGCATTGCCCGTCATGCGGCGCGCCTCGTCCAGGTCGCCTACGAGACGGAGGAGCACGTCACCGATCTGGAGTCTCGACGGGACGAGGCCTACGACCCGCCGCGGAAACGCTCCGGCATCAACCCGCCGCCGAAGGCGCGCGGCAACGCGCAGCAGGCTTTCGATAGCGCACCGGTGAAGATCCGCAGTGAATATCGGGTGCCGGTCGAGCACCATAACCCGATGGAAATGCATGCCTCGACCGTGGTCTGGGAGGGCGGCGGCAGGCTGACCATCCACGACAAGACGCAGGGCGTGCAGAACAGCCAGCGTTACGTGGCCGGCGTGTTCGGCCTCGCGGAGGATGCGGTGCGGGTGATCGCACCCTTCGTCGGCGGTGCCTTCGGCTCCGGCCTGCGACCGCAGTACCAGCTTTACCTGGCCGTGCTGGCGGCGACTATGCTCGAGCGATCGGTGCGGGTCCAGCTGACCCGCACCCAGATGTTTAGTTTTGGCTATCGGCCCGAGACGATCCAGACGCTCGCACTTGGTGCGGAGCAGGACGGCGCCCTGCAGTCGATCTCCCACGAGGCGATCGGCAATACGTCGCGCTTCGAGGACTATCAGGAGGTGGTCGTCAACTGGTCTGGTCTGCTCTACCAGTGCGACAATGCCAGCTTCGACTACAGGCTGGCACAGCTGGACAGATATACGCCCAGCGACATGCGTGCCCCAGGTGCCACCCTCGGCGTCTTCGGGCTCGAGACCGCCATGGACGAGCTCTCTTATGCCGTGGGCATCGATCCGCTGGCGCTCCGATTGAAGAACTACGCCGACGAGGACCAGAACGAGGGCAAGCCGTTCACGAGCAAGGCATTGCATGCCTGCTACGCGCAAGGGGCGGAGCGATTCGGCTGGTGGGAGCGCCGACCGCAGCCGCGCTCCATGCGCGAGGGCAGGGACTTGGTCGGTTGGGGTATGGCTACCGGCGTCTGGGAGGCTCTGATGATGCCCCATACCGCCCGGGCTGTGCTGACGGCCGACGGCAGGCTCGAGGTGGCCACCGCCACGGCCGACATCGGCACCGGCACCTACACCATCCTGACGCAGATCGCGGCCGACGCGCTCGGCCTGCCGATGGAGAAGGTGACGGCGCTGGTGGGCGACAGCTCGCTCCCGACCTCGCCGGTGGAGGGCGGTTCCTGGGGCGCGGCCTCGGCCGGCGCCGCCGTGCAGCTCGCCTGTCACACGGTGCGCGAGGAGCTGTTCAAGCACGCCCGCGGCATGGACGACTCGCCGCTGGCCAACGC
>JAPJRA010000181.1 GCA_030824835.1 Geminicoccaceae bacterium
GAAAGGTGACGCTCTGCTCGAATTGGAGATCGGCATCGACGTGGTAGATGCCCGCTCCGGTCACGAACTTTGTCGGTCCGGCCGAGGTCAAAAGCTGGCTCTCGGCTTGCCGGCCTGAGGAATTGCCGCGCCCGCGCACTCCGAAGTCGAAGAGCCCTATGCCGGGGAGATCGAAACTGCCATTGGTGTTCTGGCGCTCGTTCCGATTGCTGTATGCCGCGGAGACGATGGCTGTCGTCGATGGTGAGAGAGACAGCTGTCCGCCCACACGGACAAGATCCTGGTCGACACTCTGGTGTAGATTTGGATCATACTGGTCCAGATCAAAATTCATTCTTCGATCGCCGAGATTGCTCTCGCGCCGGCGGTATTCCGCCTGCAGGCTGAGGTTGTCCGTGGCCTGGACCTGACCGAACATGGTGTAGATCTTGTGTTGCAGATGATCGTTTTCGCGGAAACCGTCTGTGTCGTAGAAATATTGGCCGACGCTCATCGATGTCCGGCCTTGAAGCGTTGTTGCCGTCGATTCCACAGCACGGGTGTCCTGGGTGCCGACCATGCCGGTGCCCGCGAACTGCCAGCCGTCCTTTTGGAACAATGGGGTGAACTCGTTGAAGCCGACCCGGGCCGGCCCGGCATTGCCGATCACGTTGAGGTCGGAGAACAGCAGGCTCGGCTGGACCGGGTTGAGGCCCACCGGCTGCAGTAATTGCGCCTGCAGCAGTTCGCTGACCCTGGCGACCTCGAGCCGAGGTTGACCCTGGTAAACGCCGGCGAGAAACCGATGCACCGCGGAACTCGCCGGGTCGGTGACGAGGGATTGTCCGGCAGCGTTGATGCCCAGCTGTGTGAAGCCCAGATCCTGGTAGATCTGCGCGAGACTGGCACCGCGGACAGCCTGGTCGCGGTCGAGGAGCAGCGAGGAGCGGTACGGCGCCCGCCCGCCGTTCAATGCCATGGATTGTTCGAGGTCGCGCAGGGCTGGGACCGGCTGATTGCTCAACTGCTGGAGAATGGCATTGTAGAACCAGGGCGTCGGGTCGGTCGGGTCCAGCTCCTTGGCGATGGCATATTGCTTGGCGGCCGACCGGTCATTGCGCTCGGTGAAGAACGCCTTGCCGAGATAGGACCGCAGCAGCGAACTGCTGGGGTCGGCCACCACCGCATTCTCGAGCTGCATGGTGCCTGCTCGCATGTCGCCCTGGCGGATAAGGGCAAGACCCAGCCCCAATAGTGCCGCCGGATCCTGGCTCTCCCGCTCCAATGCCCGTCGGAACGCCGCTTCGGCATTGCCGGCGCGGTAGGTTGCGAGGTCAGCGTAGCCGAGGACGATATCACTGAGGGACGTGTCGCCGAGACGGGCGGCCTCCTCCGCTGCCTGCCGCGCCGCGCTGGCATTGCCGCGCATCAAATAGAGCTCACTTAGCCGCGCCTGCACCAAAGGCTCCTCCGGCGCCAGCGCTGCCGCTCTTTCGGCTGCTGCAAACGCGCCGTCCAGATCGAGGGCGAGTTGCCGCGTGTAGGAGAGTGCCAGCTGAGGGGCTGCGGCATTTGGCGCGAGGTTCGTCGCTTGGGTCGCGAGGCGCATGGCTTCGGGCGCGTCCTTGCGAGCCACGCTCATCATCGACAGCAGGCTGTTCTTCAGGCCAGCCTCGGTGCCGGAGGTCGGAACATCAGTCAGCATGGCCTCGGCCGCGGCACTTTGTCCGGCCGCCAGGAGACGGGCGGCTGCGGTGACGCGGGGATAGGAAGCGGCCTCCGCCGCGACGAGGACGTCGGGGTAGAAGAGGGTCCACGACAGCTGACCCACCGTCACATGGCGCAGCGGGCTGTAGACGCCACCGTCGCCGGGGATGGCAGTGACATCGGGGGCGCCAGCGGCTGCTACCACGACTCGCTCACCGGTCGTGATCTTCCCTGCCTGGAACCCATCGATTCGATGCGTCCCCGGCGTAACTGCGACCTTGCCCTCAAGCACGATCATCTCGGCGCTGGGTGTCGACGGCTCAGCGGGCGTGCCGACCCGCATATAGACTTCCGTGCCCTCGATGCCGGCGTTGACATAAGGAGTACGGATCGAAAGGGTACGCCGCACTTCACTCAGGAAGTAAATTGCGCCCTGAAGCAGATCGACGATGCCGCTGCCGGGCTCCGGCGGCGGCTCGAACCGGCTGACCGTATTCTCGTCCAGCCGCAGCGGGGTATCGGCACCGATGAGGTAGACCGCGGCGCGGCTGTTGGGACCGACGGTGATGGCCTCGCCTGGGCAGATGATGGCGTTCGGCAGCCCGCCGGCGGGTGGCTGTCCATCCACTTTGACATCGCCGATCATCGAGACAAGATGGGCGACGGCCGGGGCCGGTTTGCCGTCGTCGCCGAGGCAGGGCTCGTCGGCACGGGATTGAAGCGGCTTCCAAGCGAAGAGTGCGAGCGCGACCAAGGGCAGCCGCCGCACGCATCGTGCATGTCGCTCAGCCATGGCCTGGCACGAGATGACGCCTCGGGTCGCTTGGGGCGGGGGCGGTTTGGGCCGAAGTGACGTCGAGGCGAAAGATCTGAACCCACTCCTCTCGTCCCTTGACGGCGTGCGACCCCGCATCGGCGAACCGGAAGCCGGGACCTGACAGGGCCTGGGTCCGCTCGCTAACCAGCACTGCCACCGCCGGACGGTCGGTGCAGACGATTTTTGCCAGCTGCTCGATGCGCTGCGTGGTGTTCACGGTATCGCCGACGATGCCATAGTTGCTGCGACCCGGTGCACCGACATTGCCGGCCGTGACCGGCCCGGTATTGATGCCGATGCGCAGTTGTATCGGCGGTTGGCCTTGCGAGTGCCGGTTGGCATTTTCTGTCTCGATGGCGGCCGCGATGGCAAGAGCGGTGCGACAGGCGCGCGCAGCGTGGTCGGGCTGTGGGTCCGGTGCTCCCCAGAACGACATCATGCTGTCGCCGATGAATTGCGCCACCGTTCCGCCTTCAGCCTCGACGCAGCCGGTGAGCATGGTGAAGTGCCGATTCACGAAGGCCGTCACCGTTTCCGGTGCGTTGCGCTCGGCCAGCGTCGTGAAGCCCACGATGTCCGTCAGCATGATCGTCACTTCGCGCCGCTGCGCGGCGCCTGAGCCGAGATCGCCGCCGCGCAGCAATTTCCGGCTGACCTGGTGTGGGGCATAGACGCCCAGCCATCTTGCCGCACCCAGATAGCGCATCACCTGGCTCAGCACGACTGCCACCGGCACCAAGCCCAGCAAGGGGATGACCCATGGCAGCCAGAAGTTCCAGACCAGGAATGCGGTGACGACGGCAGTGCCGTAAGCGGCGGCGAGTGCGGCCGTTGCTGCGAGACCGCGCCAGACCGTGCCGATGCAGCTGCCCACCGTCAACCCGATGCCGATCAGGACGACGAGGCCGATCCTCGCCCCTTCCGGCAACGCCCGCAGGGCCTCACCATGCAGCAGGTTGCCAAAGGCAGTGGCCGCGATCTCGACGCCGGCCAGGTCGACGCCATTGGCGCTGCGAAAGGCCGTGGGGAAGCTGTCGTCGGCTTCGGTGATGCCGAGTTCCTGGTAGCCCACGAACACGACGCGGCCGCGAAGATCGGGAAGGCTCCGCAGCGTCGGCGCCGACGTCGGATCAGGAATCAACAGGTCAGCCACCGATATTGATGGGATCGAACCCGGTGGACCGTAGAAATTGAGGTAGTAGCTGTTGGGGCCCTGATAGATTCGCTGCAGGGCGGCAAGACGCCGTGCAGCGACGGTACCGAGGCTCGCGATCTCGGCGCCGTTGATTCCACCGTCCCCGGCGGCGGTCTGGGCTCTAAACCATCCGGTCTGGTGTTTCAACAGCTCCGAGGGGGCGCTGCCGTGGGGCAGCGGCTCGTCCGTGGCCTCGGCCAGCCGCACGAGTGCTGGTAGGCTCAGGACTTCCAGCGCTCGCGTCGGCAGTTGCGTCGGCGTCGGCAGAGCGGGATTGACAGCCCAGAACTGGTGCACCTGCTCGGAGCCGCGTGGCAGCAGGAAAGGCGCCGTGGCGGCGGCGGCAGCAGCCAGTGCCGCATCAGGCCCCTCGAGGAGATCCGCCTGCAACTGTCCCCCGGTGGCCGCTCGTCCGGCGCTCGCCGGTAGCCACACGCGGATGGCCTGCTCGAGCAACACCACACCCCCATGGGCATGGATGGCCGCAGCCAGCGCCGGCGTCGCCGCTTGCCGCGACGGGTCATGGCGGAAGGCGATGTCAAAAGCGATCACGGCGGCACCCCGCCGGTGGAGCTCCTCGATCAGACACGTCTGAACGGAGCGTGGCAGCCGGTCCATGGCGACGGCATCGCCAAGCCGCTCCAGGTCGTAGTGCCGGGCAGCACAACCTGCCATCGGCTCCGGCCAAGTCTTGGGGTTGGCAGGCAGGCTGCGCAAGCGCGAGAGGGTATCTCGGTCGTAGCGCACGACGACGGCTTCGTCGGGAGGTGGACGCGCGCCGCGCAGACGAAACAGCCCGAGCAGGCCGACGTCTTCCTCGAAGCCGAAGCCGGTCTGGTCGCAGGATGCCAGCCCACCGAGCGCACCTACGATGGCAGCCAGCACGAGTACGCGCGAGCCCAGACGCAACGGCGTTGCTTCCCCAACCTTACCAGTGGCGAGACGGTAGCAGTCTAGCGTTATAGGATAAATGTGGCTCGCGGCAAATTGCATGCAGGCCGCAGGGACCAGCTATGGATCCGCGCCAGTACGCAATCCCGCCAGCAGCAGCGCCACGACACGTCCAGCCTCCAATTCGACGCTGCGCCCCGCATGCTCGCGAACATGCTGAGGGTGATGGAAGCGGAGCGTGGCGTCGAAGACGGCTTCCGCCGTGGCTTCAGCGTCCGCAGCCGCGAACTCGCCGCTGGTCATCCCGTCCCGCAAAATACGGGTCAACTGCGCGTGAAGAGTGGCCACATGCTCGGTGACGACGTCGCGGGCCTGCTCCGCCACCGTGTGATAGGTGGCGAACAGCTCCGGGTCGTCGTGGATCTTGCGTCGCTTCGCCTCGGCCAGCGCCAGGACCCAGGCCCGCAGCCGGCCGGCGGCAGGACCCGGCCCGGCAGCAATGGGCGCCAGCGGTGTGGAGATGGAATGAAGCCACCGCTCCGCGACTGCGTCCCGCAGCGCGGCTTTGCTCGCGAAGTGCCGGTAGACATTGGCATGGCTCATGCCCAGTGCCCGTGCCACATCGGCTACCGTGGTCTTGGCCGGGCCGTGCCGGCGCAGGAGCTCGGCGGCCGCTAGAAGGATTCGCTCACGGGTGGGGTTGGTTGTCTCCATCCGCCCGTCATGCGCCGCGGTGCCCCTCGCTGTCGAGCATCCGCATGCCGTGCGCGTCATATCGCTCCCCGGCAACGGCGGACGCGGGCAAGATGGTCTTGAGCCGATCGATGACGGCGGTATCCAGCCTTATGGTCAAGGCGTGGAGTGCCTCCGCCAGCTGCTCCGGCCGGCGTGCGCCGATCAGGGGCACGATGTCGGTGCCACGCTGCAGGGCCCAGGCCACGGCCAGCTGCGCCGGCGTTATATTCAGCTCCCGCGCCAGGTCGGTCAGCGCCTGGACGAGGGTCAGGTTCCGCTGCAGGTTCTGGCCCTGGAAGCGCGGCGCACGGGTGCGGAAGTCGTCCGCGCTGAACCGCGTCCCGGCGTTGACACGTCCGCTCAGCAAGCCGCGCGACAGGACGCCGTAAGCCGTAATCCCGACCCCGAGCGCACGGCATTCCGGCCGGATCTCGATCTCGATACCGCGTGTCATGAGTGAATACTCGATCTGCAGGTCCACCACCGGCTGGATCGCGTGCGCACGGCGGATCGTCGCCACCCCGGCCTCGGACAGGCCCAGATGGCGCACATACCCCGCCCGGATGAGGTCGGCGATGGCGCCCACGGTCTCCTCGATCGGCACCGTGGGATCGAGCCGAGCCGGCCGGTAGATGTCGACGTAATCGGTGCCGAGCCGTCGCAACGTGTAGGTCAAGAAGCTCTTCACGGAAGCAGGCCGAGCATCGAAGCCGACTATCGCCCCGCCCGGTTCCCGCAAGGCGCCAAACTTGACGGAGAGCACCGCTTGCTCGCGCCGGCCACGAATCGCTTTGGCGATCAACTCTTCATTGTGTCCGCTGCCGTAGAAATCACCCGTGTCGAGCAGGTCGACCCCAGCCTCGAGTGCCGCCTGAATGGTGGCCACACTCTGGCCCTCGTCCGCCGGCCCGTAGGCCCACGACATGCCCATGCAGCCCAAGCCGAGGGCGCCGACCTCCGGCCCGCTGCTGCCCAACCGTCTCCGTTCCATCGGCACTTCCCCTGCTGTGGCGATGGCAGCTTGCAGGATGCGATGACGAAAGACAATAAATGTCATTCGTTAGGTGCAATGGCCGATTGGACTTCCGCGATGATCGCGCATGCCGGCTATGCAAGAGGTGTGATTGCTATCTTGTACCGATCAAGGACAGTTCTGCTGCGTTGCAGCACCCCTCCAATTCGGACCTGCGGGGGTCTGCGCCCTCGTTGTGGCCCGGTCGCCGACAAGGCGCCGGGCCACGCTACTACCGGCCGATACAGCAGGCTGCCGTCCTGCGTCGTAAACGGATTGTTAACCATCCTGTCCGATGCTGCGTCGGGCTGCCGGGCGCTCGGCAGCGGCAACAGCAAAGGGATGGTTCATGCGCGGCATGCACAATCATATCCTGCTCGGTGTGGCGGCGCTCGCTGCTCTCTTCCCGTCCGGCTTACCGTCACCGGCACATGCCGACGACGCCGTGCGGCCGCGGGTGCCGGCGTTGCTCGCCGCCCTCGACGCCAACAAGGACGGTCGACTGACGCTGGAGGAGCTCGAGGCCGACCGCGAGCAGCAGTTCGCCCGATTCGATCGGGACGGCAACGGCCGGCTGTCGGCGGAGGAATACCAGGCGATGTGGCTGGAGGCGGCACGCGAGCGGCTGGCACGTCAGTTT
>JAPJRA010000182.1 GCA_030824835.1 Geminicoccaceae bacterium
GGCCTTGCCGTCGACGACGCCCTTGTAGAACTGGTCCGAGTGGCTGCCCGCAACCGCGTGGTGGACCTGGATCAGGTTGTCGACGTGCTCGCGCCCCTGGGCCATGTACACGCCGTTGAGCAGGCACTCGACGCCGCTACCCTCGATCCGGGCCACGGTCTCGTTGCGGACCAGACCGCCGCCAACGGTTGCCAGAGTCTGCGCAAGGCGTACGCCCTGGTCGAGGCGCATAAATGCCTTGCCGATGTGGGTGCTCTCGGGGTCGAGCGTCTGCACGCGGTCGTGCTGCAGCACGGCGCCGGCACCAAGCTCGATCTGCGAGACCAAGTTGGTCAGGCTCGGTCCCTGCCCGAGCGTGGCATGGCTCTCGATCAGCCGCAGCCGGGCACCGGCACCCATTCTGACGACGATGCGCGGATGGCTCATCGACGCGTCCGGCTGGCCAACAGTCAAGAACAGCAGCTGCACCGTCTCGGCCGCCTGTACGCCAGCGTCGAGCTCGATCCAGGCGCCGCCGCCAGCAAAGGCTGCATTGAGGGCCGTAAAGGAACGGTCGTCCGTGGCCTCGGCCAAGGTAGCCACGACACGGTCCGCATCAAGCTCGAGCGCGCGTGCGAGGCTCATCACCCGCATGCCCGGTGGCAGGCTCTGCACGTGACTGAGGTCCGTCGAGATGTGCCCATTGACGAAGATCAGTCGCCGCGTCAGCGGTCCGCCCAGCAGATGTGGTGCTATCGCGTCCAGTGCCACGTTGGCCCGGGGCGCGAACGCCATCGGCACGTTCGCGGCCCGTGCAACGTTGGTGTATTTCCAGGCCTCGCTCCGCGTCGTGGGGATGCCCAGGGTCGCGAACCGCGCGAAACTGGCCTTCCGCCAGTCGTGCAGGGCCGCACCGGGCAGCTGCCCGCGTGCGTCGGTGAAGGCAGTGCCGAACGCCGGCACCGGCTCGATGGCGCGTCGGGCCACCGCCATGATCAGGCCCCCGCCACCGCGGCGGCCCGCTGATCGGCGAACTCGCTGCCGAGCACGCCGGCGTAGCCGCCTTCCTCGAGCTCCAGCGCCAGCTCCTTGGCACCGGACCGCCGGATCTGCCCGTACGCCAGCACGTGCACCTGATCCGGCACGATATACTCCAACAGACGCTGATAGTGGGTGATCACGATGAAGCCGCGCTCGGGGCTGCGCAGGCCGTTCACGCCGTCGGCCACGGTACGCAGCGCGTCGATGTCGAGGCCGGAGTCGGTCTCGTCCAGAATGCACAGGCGGGGCTCGAGCATCGCCATCTGCAGGATCTCGTTGCGCTTCTTCTCACCGCCGGAGAACCCGAAATTGAGGTCGCGCTTCAGCAGCGCGTCGGTCACGCCCACGACCTTGGCCTTGGCGCGCAACTGTTTCATGAAGTCACCTGCACCGATCTCCGCCTCGCCACGGGCGCGGCGCAGAGCGTTCATGGCCTGCCGCAGAAAGTACATGTTGGCCACGCCCGGCACCTCGACCGGATACTGCATGGCCAGGAACACGCCGGCCGCGGCCCGCTCCTCGGGCTCCATCCCGAGCAGGTCCTGGCCGCCGAGGGTAATACTGCCGCCGGTGACCTCGTAGCCGTCACGCCCGGCCAGCACATAGGCCAGGGTGCTCTTGCCGGAGCCGTTGGGGCCCATGATGGCATGCACCTCCCCCGGCCCGACGCACAGCGACAGGCCGTTGATGATCTGCTTGCCGGCGACCTCGACGACGAGGTCCTTGATCTCGAGCATAGTCTGTTCCGCACTTTCTGGCCGGCTCAGCCGACGCTGCCTTCAAGCGAGATGCCCAGCAGCTTTCTGGCCTCGACGGCAAATTCCATGGGCAGCTCCTCCATCACCTCACGACAGAAGCCGCTGACAATGAGGGCCACGGCATCCTCCTGCGGGATGCCGCGGCTGCGACAGTAGAACAGCTGGTCGTCGCTGATCTTGCTGGTCGTGGCCTCGTGCTCGCATTTGGCGCTGCGGTTCTTGACCTCGATGTAGGGCACCGTGTGGGCGCCGCAGCGGTCACCGATCAGCAGGCTGTCGCACTGGGTGTGGTTGCGTGCGCCGTCGGCCGACTTGAGCATCCGCACCAGCCCACGATAGGTGCTGTCGGAGCGCCCAGCGGAGATGCCCTTGGCTACGATGCGCGAGCGCGTGTTCTTGCCGATGTGGATCATCTTGGTGCCGGTGTCCGCCTGCTGGCGGTTGTTGGTCACGGCCACCGAATAGAACTCGCCCACGGAATCGTCGCCCTGCAGGATGCAGGACGGATATTTCCAGGTGATGGCCGAACCGGTCTCGACCTGCGTCCAGCTGATCTTCGACTTCCGGCCGCGGCATGCCCCGCGCTTGGTGACGAAATTGTAGACGCCACCGTTACCGTCCTTGTCGCCGGGGTACCAGTTCTGGACGGTCGAGTACTTGATCTCGGACCCTTCCAGCGCCACCAGCTCGACAACCGCGGCGTGCAGCTGGTTCTCGTCGCGCATGGGCGCCGTGCAGCCTTCGAGATAGCTCACGTAGGCACTGTCGTCGGCGATGACCAAGGTGCGCTCGAACTGTCCGGTGCCGGCGGCGTTGATCCGAAAGTAGGTCGACAGCTCCATCGGGCAGCGCACGCCCTTCGGCACGTAGACGAAGCTACCGTCGGAAAATACAGCCGAATTGAGTGCGGCAAAGTAGTTGTCACCCTGTGGCACGACGGAGCCAAGATACTTGCGTACGAGTTCGGGATGCTCGCGGATCGCCTCCGATATCGAGCAGAAAATGATCCCGAGTTCACCCAGCTTCTTGCGGAACGTGGTGGCGACGGACACGCTGTCGAAGACATAGTCCACGGCCACGCCCGAGAGGATCTCCTGCTCGCGGATGGGGATGCCCAGCTTGTCGTAGGTCTTGCGGATCTCCGGATCCACCTCGTCCAACGACTTGGGCCCCTCCTTCTGCCGGGGAGCCGCGTAGTAGCTGATCGCCTGATAGTCGATCGCCGGGAAATGCGGCTTCTGCCAGGTCGGCTGCTCCATCGTGAGCCAGCGGCGGTAGGCTTCCAGCCGCCACTCCGTCATCCACAGCGGCTCCTCCTTCTTGGCGGAGATCTGCCGGACGACATCCTCGCTCAGGCCGTTGGCGACGCGATCCTCGTCGACATCGGTGATGAAGCCGTACTTGTACTCGTTGCCCGTATATTCGCGGACCTGATCGAGCGCCGTGGCCATTGTCTCTACTCCGTCACTTTCCTGAGCCGTCGCCGCGTCACGGCCGTGCGTTCATCAGCCGCTGCTCACCGGGGAGCAGGAATGCTGCCGGGATGGTGAGGGCCATCTCCGCCAGCGTCACGTCGGTCAGCGCATCGCGGATCGCAACGTTGATCCGCTGCCAGTTCGCCCGCGCCGGGCAAAGGCTGAGAATGCTGCAATCGCCGGGTGTCGGCTCGGTGCATGAGGTGATGGCGATCGGACCGTCCAGAGCCTCGATGACCTCGGCCACCGTGATCGCGCCAGCATCGCGGGCCAGCCCGTAACCACCATGCGCGCCGCGGTGTGACACCAGCAGCTCGGCCCGTGTCAGCAGTTTGAGCACCTTGCTCGTCATCGGCTGCGGCACGGCCGTCGCCACCGAGATCTCTGGCGCGGTCTGCTGACGGTCGGGGTGCCGCGCCAGATGCGACGCCACGACGATGCCATAATCCGCAAGCTTGCTGAGCCTGATCACCGTCTGCCCGATCACTGTCGGAAATCCGGACCGGTTCGGTCCTGATTGCTCCTTAGATGCCTTCTGACCAGTGGATGTCAAGCCGCGTCGGCGGGTTTCGGGCCGGGGTCGGCTTGCCCGACCGGAAGGCTGGGGCTAAGCACGGCGAGCGGTGGAGAACCATCGCTGCCGGGCCGGAGAAGAGCAGGAATGACGATGCCGCAAGCGCTGGCGGGCATCCGCGTGTTGGATCTGACGCGGATCCTTGCCGGCCCGACGTGCACCCAGCTTTTGGGCGATCTCGGTGCCGACGTGATCAAGATCGAGCGCCCCGGTGCTGGCGACGACACCCGCAAATGGGGGCCACCCTACGTCGAAGGTCCCGCCGGCCCGACGGCGGAGAGCGCCTACTACATCTGCGCCAACCGCAACAAGCGGTCGGTCGCCATCGACATCGCCACGCCGGCCGGTCAGGCCCTGGTCAAGCGCCTGTTGATGCACTGCGACGTGCTGGTGGAGAATTTCAAGGTCGGCGATCTCGCCCGCTACGGCCTCGGCTTCGATCAGCTGCAGGAGGAGATGCCGCGCCTCGTGTACGCGTCGATCACCGGGTTCGGGCAGACGGGCCCCTACGCGCCGCGCGCCGGCTATGACTATCTGGCGCAAGGCCTGGGCGGGATCATGAGCATCACCGGCGCGCCTGACGGCGAGCCCATGAAGGTGGGCGTGGGCATCGCCGACGTGATGTGCGGGATGTATGCCGCGGTGGCGATCCTGGCGGCCCTGCGTCATCGCGATCTTACCGGCGCCGGCCAGCAGATCGATCTGGCGCTGCTCGATACCCAGGTGGCCTGGCTGGTCAACGAGGGCACCAACTATCTGGTGTCGGGCAAGGTGCCGGGCAGGCTCGGCAACGAGCATCCGAACATCGTGCCCTACAAGACCTTCGAGAGCAGCGACGGCTATGTCATCCTGGCCATCGGCAACGACAACCAGTTCCAGAAATGGTGCCGGTTCGCCGACGCGCCCGAGCTTGCCGCCGATCCGCGCTTTGCGACCAACAGCCTCCGGGTCCAGCATCGCCACGAGCTCTACGCACTGATGCCGATCCATGTGCGCCGCAAGTCCACCGCCGCGTGGGTCGACGGTCTGGCGGCGCTGGGCGTGCCTTGTGGTCCGGTCAACAGCCTGGACCAGGTTTTCGCCGATCCGCAGGTGCGGGCGCGGGGTATGCGGATCGATGTGCCGCACCCGCCGGCAGCCGCCGGCAGTGTCCCCTTGATCGCCAACCCGATCCATATGAGCAGGACGCCCCCGAGCTACCGGCACGGCCCGCCGACCCTGGGCCAGCACACCGATGCGGTGCTGGAGGACCTGCTGGCACTGGACGCGGCGGAGCGTGAACGGCTGCGCGCGGCGGGTACTATCGGCTGAGCCTCACGGCAGCCGTGCCGCCGCGCCGGGGCATGTGGTCAGCGACGGGCCTGAAAAAATGCCCGCAACATGGCCGCGGCCGCGGTGGCGGCAATGCCGCCATAGACGTCCGGGCTGTGGTGGCAGGCGGAGCTGGCGAAGATCCGCGGCCCATGGTCGACGCCGCCGCCCTTGGGATCCTCCGCGCCGTAATAGATTCGTCGCAGCCGGGCCAAGCTGGCAGCGGTGGCGCACATCGGGCAGGGCTCCAGCGTGACGTAGAGGTCGCAGCCGACCAGCCGCGGCGTGCCGAGGCGCGCGGCAGCGGCGCGGATGACGAGGACCTCGGCATGAGCCGTGGGATCGTTTCGCCCCTCGATCCGATTGTGATCGCGAGCGAGCAGGACGCCGTCCGGGCCCAGCAACGCGGCACCTACCGGTACCTCGCCAGCGGCGGCCGCCGCCGCTGCCTCTTCCAGGGCGATCGCCATCGGCGCGACGCCCGCACGGCCACCGTCAGCGCAGCGCACCGAATGATACCGTGAAATTGCTGGCTTCCGGTGGCGGCGGTCCGAGCTGGACCTCAAAGCGCGTCAGCGCGCCCGGCCCCAGCGCCGCCTGCGGCGGATCGAACAGGCCGAAATCGAGCTCACGCTGGGTGGAATCGAGCAGGGCCACGCGGATCGGCGGCAGCTCGCGCTCCTGGGTGGAGGTATTGGCGATCTCGCCGGAGACCACGAGCACCTGGCGGCCGTGTTCAGCCCGCTGCGCCGAGCTCAGTTGGCGGAACTCCATGCCGATGGGAAGATCGATCGACAGGCCCAATCCACGATAGAGCGGCGCCGTCGCCGGCAGCCGAGCCGCGATCTCGTTGCGGCCGGCGACCGCGGCAGTCAGCAGCAGCACGGCCAGAGTCGCGAGCAGCCAGCCGGCCAAGCTGCCACGGCGTCCCGGCTCGCCTTCGGTAGTAGCGGCGGCAGGGAATTCCGCCGGCGCCATCGGCGGCCCGGCAGGGAGCGGTGGTAACGATGGCGCAGCATCGATGTATCGATCGACGAACCAACGTGCCCCGCAGCTCGAGCAGCGTACCGTGCGCCCAGCGCTGCCCAATGCCGAGGGTGCGATCTCGAACTTGGTATGACAACTGGGGCAGGTGATGATCATCGGTTTTGTCGCCATCCAGCAGTGGGCGTACTGCACTCAAAGGTTGAAATATCTTGTGCATATTCTATTATACGTGCAAGTTGCTGTCGGCAAGCAAGGTAGATCAGGCTGGGCTCCTTGGACGCGAACGGCGCTACCATCATGCAGCTGGAGCGGGTCGGGATGCGGTATGGCCCGAGCGCGGAGGTGCTGCACGATATTGATCTGACCCTGCCGGCAGGGAGCTTCCACTTTCTGATCGGCCCCAGCGGGGCCGGCAAGAGCTCGCTCCTGCGTCTGCTCAGTCTGACCCAGCCGCCGTCGCGTGGCAGGATAGTCCTTTTCGGTCGCGACGTCGCGCAGCTCGAGCACAGTGCGACGGGGCCGTTGCGCCGGCGGATCGGCGTCGTCTTCCAGGACTTCCGTCTGCTCGAGCACATGACCGCGTTCGACAACTTGGCGCTGCCGTTGCGCCTGGGCGGCGCCAGTGACGAGCAGATCTCGAACCATGTGTCCGATCTCATGGTTTGGCTCGGCCTGGGCGATGCCATCGAGAAGCGGCCGCCCGAGCTCTCGATGGGGCAGCGGCAGCTGGTGGCGGTAGGGCGAGCGGTGATCGGTCGGCCGAGCCTGCTGCTCGCCGACGAGCCGACCAGCAGCGTCGATGAAGGCTCCAGCCGACGGCTGATGCATCTGTTCCTGGCGTTGCAC
>JAPJRA010000183.1 GCA_030824835.1 Geminicoccaceae bacterium
TCGCGGCAGTGCCGGCGTGCGCCAAGGACGCGCCGGCAGCCGGCAACGCGCCGGGAGCGGCCTCCGGCGGCGTCATGCCGCTCGCGGCCCAGTCCGGCAGCGGCTTCCGGTCGGGCCTACCATGGCGCAGCGGCGTGACGAGCTGGAAGCCCGAGGAATTCGCGGAGTGGCGCGGTCGACCGCTGGATGTCCTGACCACCTTCAGCACCTTCATCACCTGGGACGAGATCGAGCAGCTCGGCCGGCCCGAGACCTTGCTGGGATCGTTGCTCGATCGCCCGGAGCCTCTCGTGGTCAGCTTCGGGATGTTTCCCCGCAAGGACGGCCCGGTGCCGCGCGACGAGCCGGCCCTCTGGAAGGACGCCGCCGAGGGCAGCTACGACGAGCACTGGGAGCGGGCCGTGCGCTATCTCCGCCGCCAGCGGGATCGCGACGACTACATCTTCCGGCCCGGCTGGGAATGGAACAGCGCCAAGAGCTACCCATGGGGAATCGTCGACGAGCAATGGGCCGAAGCCTATCAGGCGACTTTCCGCCGCTTGGTCGGCATCATCAAGACAAGCTTTCCAGCCGCCAAGATCGATTGGTGCTCGCTCAAGAAGGGGCAGTCGAGGAAGAAGATCGACCTGTTCTACCCGGGGGACGATGTCGTCGACTATATCGGCCAGGACCGGTATGACCGCTTCCCGGCGGCTCCCACCGTGGCGGCCTGGGCGAAGGCGCAGGATCAGACGGACGGCGACGGCGGCCCGGTGGGCATTCGCGCATGGCTCCGCTACGCCCAGTCGAAGGGCAAGCCGATGTCGATCCCCGAATGGGGAGTCTGGAGCAAAGACGGCAACAAAGGCGGCGGCGCCGGTGACAACCCCGTGTTCATCGAGCAGATGTTCGCCTTCTTCACGGCGAACGCCGAGTCGATCGGTTATGAATGCTACTTCAACAACATGGGCGGCGCCGCGCAGCACCGGATCGGCCCCGGCGACGTGCCGAACCCGCTGGCGAGCGAAGCCTACGCTAATCTCTACCGCCCGGCATAAGCCGCGGTCGATGACGGGCCTGCCCACTTGACCAGTGGAATCGCCGTCATCGGCCTGGGCTATGTCGGCCTGCCGGTAGCCGTCGGCATGGCCCGCGCGCACGGCCGGGTGGTCGGCTTCGACATCGATCAGGTGCGCGTGACGGCCCTGCGTGAGGGGCTGGATGTAACGGGCGAGTTCGATGCCGCCGAACTGACAGGCCTCGACTTGGCCTACAGCGCCGACCCGGAGGACCTACGCGGCTGCCGCTGCTTCATTCTCACCGTGCCGACGCCGATCGACGCTGACCGCCAGCCCGATCTGACGCCGTTGCGCCGCGCCTGCGCCACGGTCGGCGCCGTGCTGCCCGAGGGGGGCATGGTGGTGATCGAAAGCACGGTCTATCCCGGCGTCACCGAGGAGGTCTGCGGGCCGCTGCTGGCGCAGGCATCGGGCCTTCGCCAGGGGGTCGACTTCACGCTGGGCTACTCCCCCGAGCGCATCAATCCGGGTGATCGCACGCATCGCTTGGAAACGATCGCCAAGGTCGTGGCCGCCGCCGACCCCGCCACCCTGGCCCGGCTGGTCGAGATCTATGGGCCCGTCGTCTCGGCAGGGCTGCATCTGGCACCCTCGATCAAGGTCGCCGAGACCGCGAAGGTGATCGAGAACACCCAGCGCGACCTCAACATCGCGCTGATGAACGAGCTGGCACTGATCTGCGACCGGCTGGAGGTGCGGACCCGGGACGTGCTCGACGCGGCGGCCACCAAATGGAACTTCCTGCCCTTCACGCCGGGCCTGGTCGGCGGCCACTGCATCGGCGTCGACCCCTACTATCTCACCGCCAAGGCCGAGCGCCTGGGGTACCACCCCCAGGTCATCCTGGCCGGCCGACGCATCAACGACGGCATGGGCAGCTTCGTCGCCCAGAAGCTGGTCAAGCTGCTGATCGCCAGCGATGTCGCCGTCAAAGGCGCCCGTGTCGGCGTGCTGGGCCTGAGCTTCAAGGAGAACGTGCCCGACCTGCGCAACAGCCGTGTCCCCGACATTCTGCGCGAGCTCGTGAGCTTCGGCATCGAGGCCCTGATCCACGATCCGCTGGCCGATCCGGCGCAGGCACAGCACGAATACGGGCTGGAGCTGTCGCCACTGGAGCTGCTACGGGATCTCGACGGGCTCGTCCTGGCGGTGCCGCACCGGGCCTATCTGGCTCTGGGCGAGGCCGGCATGGCAGCTCTATTGCGGCCCTCGGGCATCCTGATCGACGTCAAGTCGGCGCTGGACCCGACTCGCCTGCCCGCCGAACAGACCTATTGGAGCTTGTGAGCCGATGAGCCTCGCCGACGAAGGTACCGTGCTGTTGACCGGAGCCGCCGGGTTCATCGGCTTTCATCTGGCCGACCGGCTACTTCGAGATGGCTGCCGCGTGGTCGGCGTTGACAGCCTCAACGACTATTATGACCCGCGGCTGAAGCAGGCGCGGCTGGAGCGGCTGCTGGGGCGACCGGGTTTCACCTTCGAGCAACTGGACTTGGCCGACCGGCCTCGCGCCGCGGACCTGTTCGCCACGGCGAAGCCGCTGGCGGTCATCCATCTGGCCGCGCAGGCCGGCGTCCGCTACTCGCTGGAGAACCCCAACGCCTATGTCGACGCCAACCTCGTCGGCTTCATGAACATCCTGGAGGGCTGCCGGCACCACGCGGTCAGGCATCTGGTCTATGCCTCGACCAGCTCGGTCTACGGCGCCAACACCAAGATGCCGTTCTCGGTCCACGACAATGTCGACCATCCCGTCAGCCTCTACGCGGCCACCAAGAAGGCCAACGAGCTGATGGCCCACACCTACAGCCACCTTTACGGGCTGCCGACCACGGGGCTGCGCTTCTTCACCGTCTACGGGCCCTGGGGCCGGCCGGACATGGCGCTGTTCATCTTCACCAAGGCCATGCTGGAGGGCCGGCCGATCCGGGTCTTCAACGAGGGCCGGATGCGCCGCGACTTCACCTATGTCGACGACATCGTCGAGGGCGTGCGCCGCGCCGTCGACCGCGTGCCGGTGCCCAATGCCGACTGGTCGGGGGACCATCCCGACCCGGGCACCAGCCGGGCACCCTACCGGATCTACAATATCGGCAACCACGACCCGGTCGAGCTGCTGCATATGATCGAGACCCTGGAGCGGGCGCTGGGTGTCACCGCGGTCAAGGAGCTGCTGCCGATGCAGCCGGGCGACGTGCCGGCGACCTATGCCGACATCGAGGACCTCACCCGCGCCACCGGCTTCACCCCCACGACCTCGATCGAGGTCGGCATCGAGCGGTTCGTGCGCTGGTACAAGGACGAGTGGCTGCCGATTGCCGGCTGACGGCGCGTGCGGCTCAGTCGACCCGGCGCGGCACCACCTTGCGGGTGACCACCTTGCGGATCTTGCGCACGCCCATCGCCACCGTGATCGCGACGATCGGGATGCTCACACCCATGATCAGCTCGGGATCGAGATGGAGCCCGGCCGCCTTGAGCCCCTTGGCCAGATAGCCCACCAGCCCCACGACGTAGTAGGTCACCGCCGCCACCGAGAGGCCTTCGACGGTCTCCTGCAGCTGCAGCTGGGCCTTGGCCCGACGGTCCATCGATTCGAGCACGGCCTGATTCTGCAGCTCGCGGGTGACGTCGACCCGGGTCGCCAGCAACTGTGTCGTCCGCGCCACCCGCTGCGACAGGGATTCCTGCCGCGAGGCGGCGGCGCGGCAGGTGTTCATGGCTGGAGCCAGGCGCCGTTCCGTGAACTCGCGGAAGATCTGCAGCCCCTCGATCCGCTCCTCACGCAGCTCGGAGATCCGCCGCAGCACCTGCTCGTAATAGGCGGCAGCAGCGGCGAAGCGAAAATGGTTGTCGGCCTGCCGCAGCTCGATCTCGGCGTCCAGCCGAGTGAGCCGGTTCAAGAGCAGCGGCTCGTCCTGCTCGGTGGCCACGGCGAGAACCTTGGTTATCTCGGCCAGTTCCCGCTCGGAGCGGGACAGGAAGGGAGTCATCTCCCGTGCCACCGGCAAGGCCAGCAGCGCCATGAGCCGGTAGGTATCGATTTCGAGCAGCCGCTGCACCGTCCGCCCTGCTTGGCGCGGCCGCAGCCCTCGGTCCAGGACCAGCAGCCGGGAAAAGCCGTCGGAATGGATGCGAAAGTCTGTGAAGGCAGCAGCGGCACCTCCGGCGATCTTCGCGCCGATCAAAGGGTTGCCTGCGAACAGTCGCCGCGCGATCGCTTCATGGTCCGGAGCCTCCGCAACGGCCGGGAGCAGCGCGACATGCGTGGCAACCAGCACCTGGCCCGGGATCGATTCCAGCCACGCTGAGGGGATGGCATCGATTGCCGGATCGGCGAAGGGATCAACGCCGGCACCGTCGACCATGAACTTGTATCGGGTGAACTCGCTGTGCCGCTCCCATTTGAGGCGGAATGGGCCGAGGTCGGCTCTGAAATGGTTGGCGCCCTGGCGGGGGCCTGCATTGCCGAAACTTTCGGACAGATCGCCAACCAGCTGGCGCTCGCGCTCTCTCTCGCCAGGGTCCGAGAGCATCGCGAGGTAGGAGATCTGCATCGGCGGAGTCATCGCTTCCGGCGGGCGCGCATGGGCCTCGTCGTTGAGCTCGACGCGGAGCGGATGACTGGGTGGCGTCGCGTATGCGGTCATCGAAGCTCCAGGCACCGTGACGAGCCGGCACCCGCAGCGTCGGCTTCAGACTCCTAGCATCGGTTCCATGATGACGTCATGGTCGCAGCACGCCGAGAGGTGGCGGTGCGGCCGTCATGTGCCGCACATGGATGATCGAGATCGTGAGGCTTCCGCTCGATCCAGCGTTGAGCGATACCGGCGGTGGGCTACGTGCCCGCTGACCGCCACTGCTCGAGGTGCGCCGACCATGCCGATCGTAACCATCCAGATCACCCGTGAAGGCACGACGCCTGACCAGCCCGCCGCCACCGCGGAGCAGAAGGCGGCGCTGATCGCCGGCGCCAGCCAGCTCATGCTCGACGTACTGGGCAAGCCTCTGGCGGCGACCTTCGTCGTCATCGAGGAGGTGCCGCTGGAGAACTGGGGCGTGGGTGGCCTGCCGGTCCCGGAATATCGCCGGCGCATTGCCGACAAGTCCAGCTGATCCGACCGCCGCCCGCCACGCAGCTTCGGGCCCGCTCGCCTGTGCACAGTTCACGCTAGGCCGTGCGGGCCGGAACCAGACGCCTCTTCGACAACGACTAGCTTGGCCGCACCCAGCCCTAGCCGCCCACCATCAGCCGGACGATCTCGTCATGGTTGCTCTGTTCCGGGCGGCGCTCCCCGGCGGCGACGCCGCGCCTGAGCACCAGGATCCGGTCGGCGACGGCGAAGATGTCGACCAGGTTGTGGCTGATGAAGATCACTGCCACGTTCTGCTGCCGCAACCGGCGGATCAGCTCGACCACCTTGCGCTGCTCGGGCACGCCCAGCGCCGCGGTCGGCTCGTCCATGATCAGGAGCTCGGCCTTCCAGTAGATGGCGCGGCCGATGGCCACGGCCTGACGCTGGCCGCCGGACAGGTTGCGTACCGGCAGCCCGAGCTTGTTCTCGGCGATGTCGATCTCGAGCGTCGCCAGAACCTCGCGCGCCGCCTTGCGCATCCTGGCCCGGTCGAGACGGGGCAGGAATCCCAGGACCGGCGCCGCCGGCTCGCGACCGAGGAAGATGTTGGCGCCGACGTCGAGATTATCGGCCAGGGCCAGATCCTGGTAGATGGTCTCGATGCCGATGTCGCGGGCATGGCGCGGGTTGGTCAGGGTGACGGGCTCGCCGCGATAGACGATCAGGCCCTCGTCCGGCTGGTGCACACCCGAGATCGCCTTGATCAACGTCGACTTGCCAGCGCCGTTGTCGCCGGCCAGCGCCAGCACCTCGCCGCGATGCAGCTCGAAGCTGACGCCGCCCAGGGCCGTCACCCCGCCGAAATGCTTGGCGACGCCGCGGACCGACAGGATGGGGGCGTCAGTCGGCATTGCGGGCCTCGCCGGAGAGCCGCTCGCGGGTCTGGTCGATCAGCACCGAGACGATGATGACCACACCCACGGCGACGAATTGCCAGAACGGTTCGACGTTGATGAACACTAGGCCGTACTGAATGACGGCGATGATCAGCGCCCCGATCACGGTGCCGATGATGGTGCCGGAGCCGCCGAACAGCGACGCCCCGCCGATGACCACGGCCGCGATCGAATCCAACAGCAGCGGCTCGCCGCCCTGGGCGGCGCCGGCCGAGAACCGGGCGGTGTAGATCATCCCGGCGACGCCGGCGCAGCCGGCGCTGATCAGATAGAGCCACAGCGTGTGGCGGCGGATGTTGATGCCGGCGCGGATGGCCGCCGTGCGGTTGCCGCCGATGGCATAGGTGTGCTGGCCGAAGCGGGTCTGCGACAGCGTCCAGTGCATCGCCAGCACGAGCACGATCGTGATCACCACCGGGATCGGCACGCCCAGCAGCTTGCCGTTGCCGAGCACGAACAGGAGCGGGTTGTTGACCGGCACGGTGGTGCCGTTGGCGGCAAGGAACCCGGCGCCGCGGGCGACGCCGTACATGCCCAGCGTGCCGATGAACGCCGGCACCCGCAGGCGGGAGATCAGCGTGCCGTTGATCGCCCCCGGCACCAGCGCCGCCAGCAGCGCCGCCAGCAGCCCGGCCGCCAGCGCCAGGCCCGCGTCCACGGGCGTCAGCGTCTGCATGGTCCGGGCCATAATCACCGCGGCCAGGCCCATTACAAAGCCCACCGACAGGTCGATGCCGCCGGCGATGATGACGAAGGTCTGGCCCAGACCCAGCAGCAGCGGCATCGCCGCCGAGACGGCGATGCTCTGCAGGTTGTAGCCGTTGAACAGGAA
>JAPJRA010000184.1:0-5618 GCA_030824835.1 Geminicoccaceae bacterium
CGATGATGTCGCCCTCAGCGCCAGGCAGCGCGTTCTCCGAGGTGATGCGGACAGCCTCGTGGCCACGGCCGGGCGCCGGAGCACCGGGCGTTGTCTCTGGCGCGGGCGAGCCCTCGATGGCCCCGGCGATCAGGCCGGCCAGGACCATGGGCGGCTTGCCGGCCGGCTTGGCCAGGACCATGGCGGCATTGGTCGCGGCCTCGCCATGCGCCGCATCGCGCGGCGGCTCGACGGCGACCCGGCCGAGATCGAGCCCGGCCGGCAGCTCGCCCTGCGCCTGCAGGCGGCCGATCGCCTCCAGCACGAGGTCCAAAAGCTCGCGGAACGGGTTCATGGCCGTTCCCGGTTCAGCTTGAACAGACGGTCGTGCTCATCCATCGCGTAGCGATCGGTCATGCCGGCAATATAATCCCGTACGGTGGAAGCAGTGGCGCAAGACTGCGGTCGGCCGGCGCGCTCGCGCCATCCATCCGGCAGACAGTCGGGTCTCTCCAGCAGCAATTCCGCCAGCTCGCGCACGACCCGCCGCGCCTTCAGCGACATGCGGTTGACCTTGTAGTGGCGATAGACACGCTGGTGCAAGAACTCGCGTAGGCCTTCCACCGCCGCCGCCACCATCGGCGAGAACGCCACCACCGGCCCATTCGCGGCACGTACGTCGTGCGGGCCGCCCGGTGCCAGCTCGGCCAGGCGAGCTTGCGCGCCGTCGATCAGGTCGCGGACCATGAGATCGATCAGCCGGCGCATGGTCTCGTGCCCCCGGCGCTGGGGCTCGAGTCCGGAATAAAGCCGGTCCACCTGGGCCAGGGCCGGTCCGGCCAGCGGCGCTGCGGCCAGATCGTCAAGCTCGATGAACCCCGCCCGCAGCCCGTCGTCCAGGTCGTGGTTGATATAGGCCACGTCGTCGGCGATGGCCGCGACCTGCGCTTCTACCGGCGCCTGCCGGTCCAGTGCCAGGCGGTCTACCAGCGCGTGCTTGGCAACCGCGGCGGGCGGCGGGCCCGACAGCGGCCCGTTGTGCTTGACCAGGCCCTCCAGCGTCTCGGCGGCGAGGTTGAGGCCGTCGAAGCCGGCATAGCGGCGCTCGAGGTCGGTCACGATGCGGAAGGTCTGCAGATTGTGGTCGAAGCCCCCGAATGCCGCCAAGGCCTCGTCCAGTGCGGCCTCGCCGGCATGGCCGAAGGCGCTGTGGCCGAGATCGTGCGCCAGTGCCAGCGCCTCGGCCAGATCCTCGTTGACCGCCAGCACGCGCGCGATCGACCGGGCGATCTGGGCGACCTCCAGCGAGTGGGTGAGCCGCGTGCGGAAATGATCGCCCTCGAAATTGACGAAGACCTGGGTCTTGTACTCCAGCCGCCGGAACGGGATCGAATGGACGATCCGGTCCCGGTCGCGCTGGTAGACGCTGCGCAGGTCGCTCTCGGGTTCGTCGACCGCTCGCCCCAGGCTGAGCTCGGGACGGCAGGCATAGGGCGCCAGCGGCATGCAACAGTCCGGCAGGGCCCGCGGGCCGCGGGCGGTTTGACAATAGGAGCCGCTCTCCTAAATAGGAAGGAGGCGCAAGCTGGCCTAGTCTATGAGGATGGACCATGTCCGATCTCGACCCGCGTCCCGCTCCCCTGGCGGTCAGTGACGGCGCCGCGCGCCGGATCGCCGCCGTGCTGCGCGCCGAGAACCGGCCGGACGCGCGGCTGCGGGTGAGCGTGTCGGGCGGCGGCTGCTCGGGCTTCCAGTACATCTTCGCCGTCGACGACAAGAGCGAGGACGGCGACGTGGTGATCGAGCGCGACGGTGCGGCCGTGGTCGTCGACGGGATGTCCCTGATGTACGTGATCGGCGCCGAGCTCGACTATGTTGACGACCTCACCGGCTCCTACTTCAAGGTCAAGAACCCCAACGCCAGCTCATCCTGCGGCTGCGGCACCTCGTTCGCGATCTAGCGTCGCCGCCCTCGACCGTGGCCACAACTCGGCTCGGCCCGCAATGAGTCTGGGCCTCGGCGCATTTCCGTGATCTTTTAGACCGGTGTCCGGCGCACCCCGCGGTCTGCCAGGCTAGGGGATGGATTGTTGACGCCGAACCGATGGATGATCCTGTTCGTGCTGTTCGTCGCCGGACGACGATGACATTTCAGTTTCAGTCCGTGGCCGCACTGGCACCGCTTGTCGTGGCGGATCACGGCGCCAGCTTTGCCGATATCGGGCTTCTCATCGGCCTCTATTTTCTCCCGGGCATCATCATCGCCATCCCCAGCGGCGTGATTGCGACGCGGTTCGGCGATCGTCGCGTCGTCTGTGCCGGCATGGCCCTGATGCTGCTGGGTGCGCTGCTCCCCGTCTTCGGCACCAACTGGGCCGCCCTGGTCGCCGGCCGCCTGCTGGCCGGGATTGGCGGCGTCACCATCAGCGTGCAGATGACCAAGATGCTGACCGATTGATTCGTCGGCCACGAGATCGCGACGGCCATGGCGATTCTCGTGAATTCCTGGCCCGTGGGCATCGCCGCCGCGCTGCTGGTCCTGCCGCTCGTCGTCACATCGGGCGGCCTGGGCCTCGCGTGGCTCGCCGTCACGTTGCCGATTGGTCTTGCCCTCTTGATGTTCGTGGTCGTCTACCGGGCGCCGCCGTGCGAGGTAGATCCCTCCACCCTCTCGTCCGGGCCCGGCCGGCTGCCGTTCGGGGCGGTGTTCCTCGCCGGCTCCATCTGGGCGCTCTACAACACGGCACTGGCCATGGTCTTCGGGTTCGGCCTCCTGCTGTTGAGTCAGCGCGGCTGGTCACTCGCGACCGCCAGCTCGACGACCAGCGTCGTGGTCTGGCTGATCGCCGTCTCGGTACCGCTCGGAGGCTTCCTTGCCGACCGGAGCGGACGTCCGGGCGCCGTCATGGCCTCGAGCCTCCTCGGCTTCGCTGTCTTGCTGATCGCCGCCATCTTGGTGCCGTTGTGGGCGGTGCCGGCTGTCTTCATCGCCGTGGGCCTGGTCTCCGGTCTGCCGGCCGGGTCGATCATGAGCCTGCCGTCCCTGGTCCTGCGACCCGGGACCTGGGCACTCGGCATGGGCATGTTCTTCACGATCTACTACGTCGCTTTCATGGTGGCGCCGGCACTCGCAGGATGGTGGCCGACCGCGCCGGCACCGCCGCCGCGGCGTTCCTCTTGGGGGCGGCGATGCTGGCCCTCTGCGTCGCTGTGCTCGCCCGTTTCCGGCGCCATACGGCGCGAGCGCCGGCAATCCCGTAGCGGCTGTTTTCTGCCCTGCATGAAGGAGCGAGCCCTCCACCAGGCGCCACGCCCACGATCCGGATTCGCGCCATCGAAGCACCCAAGCTTGAGTCGGGAGCGAATCCGGCCACCGATACGAGCCGGAAAAAATTCCATCCGGTCCCCACGCCCGCGGTGAACCCGGCGTGAGCGGTCGCCGACATTTAGCCTGTTAGCCGAGCAGCCAGACGCTAACTGCCGCATGAGTTGCCCAGCACAAGTGTCTCATGGAGTAATTTTTTCGCCTAACTATCCGCCATGGCGAAGAATCCCGTTGCAGACCGTAGGTTGAGCATATGTCGATCAAAAAGTTCTGTTCACCAATAATACTAACTTCAAATACACATCTCGCCTAATAGTTGATAATAAAATCAATACTGGACTTTGTGGACATCATAAGACAATATGTTTGCTTCCATCACGAGGTGGTGAGAAAGCGGATGAGAGGTAAGCAGGTATAAATAGACGAGAATAAACTGATTTGATGGCAAAAATTGCTAGATATTATAGAAATTTGTGCCATAGTATCTTTACTAATGATAATTTTCTGACGATAAACCGCAAATCTACAAAAAAATATTCACTAATATCTCCCATTTTTACTTAACTTAATATACAATTGTTTGTTGCGGAGCAGATTATCTCTTGTTGAATGAGGAGAACTGGTATGACTTTGCTCAAACGAAGAGCCTTCGGTGTAATACTGGCAGCGGCTACTTTAGTAGCTGTTGGTGCGGCCAGTCAGGCTGCACCGACAGCGTCGCCCGCGGCGTTCTGGACCGGCTGGAGCCAAATTCCCGGTGGGGGACGCACGCCAGACGCGCCGACAGCCACGTCCTACAACGGTCAGCTTTACACGTTCGTGCGCGGCACAGATGACAGGATCTATCTCAATCGGCTAACCGGCTCCAGCACGTGGAGCGGATGGAGCGAGGTTCCGGGCGGTGGCCTGACGCCGTCCGGCCCGGCCGCCACCTCGTACGGAGGCCAGCTCTTCCTGTTCGTGCGCGGCACCGACAACAAAATATATCTGAACCGGCTCACAGGCATGTCCACCTGGACCGGCTGGGGTGAAGTTCCGGGCGGCGGGCTTACTCCTTCCGCACCGGATGCCGCGGTCTACCGCGGCAGCCTGCAACTCTTCGTGCGCGGCACTGACAGCGCAATCTACGTCAATAAGCTGTCGTTCAGTTCATGGAGCGGCTGGAGTCAGGTCCCAGGCGGAGGGTTGACGCTGTCCGGCCCCGGCGCCGCACCCTACAGCGGTCGCCTCTATGCTCTCGTACAGGGCACCGACAGCAGGATTTACGTCAATCGCGAGACGTTCTCGTTCTGGAGCGGCTGGAGCCAGGTCCCCGGCGGCGGCTTAACCCCCGATTCACCGGCGGCGGCACCCTTCAGGCGAAGCCTCTTCGCCTTCGTGCGTGGCACCGACAACCGTATCTACCAGAACATCCTGCGGCGAGTCCGCTGGAGTGGCTGGAGCGAGGTTCCCGGCTCCGGACTGACGCCTTCAGGTCCCGCCGCGACCAGCTACCTGGGCCACCTCTACCTGTTCGTGCGCGGCACGGACAACGCCATCTACGTCAACCGCTTCTGAAAGCGAGCCCGGCTACGCGCAGTCATCGTCCGCGGCCGGTCAGACCCGATCGGGCACCCCGGCGACATCGTCGCCAGGGTGCCTTCTTGCGTGTCGCTCAGGTGCCGGACCCATCCCCGTAGCGGATCACCCTCACCTTCTCCAACGTCACCAGCCCGCTGCCCATCATCTTCTCGAGCTCGGGCAGGAAGGCCGCAATCTTGTCCTCGTTGTCGACGATCTCGACGACGATCGGGAGGTCCTCGGAGATTTCGAACAGGCTGGCCCGGTGCACGTGCGAGTTGCGGCCATAGCCCATCGGGCCGCGCAGCACGGTGGCGCCGGCGAGCTGTAGCTCGCGCGCCTTCTGCACGATCGCGTTGTAGAGCGGGTGGCCCCCGATACGGTCGCGCTCGCCGATGAAGATCCGCAGGAGCTGCGCATCCTCGGGTAAATGCACGGTCATGCACCCTCCAGTCGGTTGAAGTGGGTGGCGACGGCAAAGCCCACCGCCACCGCGAGCAGGCACAGTACCAGGGAAAGGGCGATGTTGAGGCCAGCCTTTGCCCACTCTCCGCCCTGCGCCAGCGTCAGCGTCTGCAGGCTGAACGACGAGAAGGTAGTGTAGCCGCCGCAGATCCCGACCATCAAGAACAGCCGCACGTCGGGGCTGACCAGCAAACGCCCGTCCGGGCCGGTCAGCGCCGCGATCAGGCCGATCAGGAAGCTGCCGCTGACGTTGGCGACGAGCGTCGCCCAGGGGAACCACGTCATGCCC
>JAPJRA010000184.1:5628-6913 GCA_030824835.1 Geminicoccaceae bacterium
ATGCCCAAGGCGACCAGGGCTTCGGCCAGCCAGAACCGGGCAAGGCTGCCCACGGCCCCGCCCAGCGCCACCATGATGGAGCTCTGCAGCAAACGGTCGTCCCCGCCTTGCGCGCCTGTGTGGTCCGATTGCCCGGGCGGCACACTGACACGCCGCGAAGGCGCGCGCAAACGCGGCCGGCTCATGCCTGGAAGCGACGCCGGCATGTCGCTTCCGCTGGATACGGCCGCCACCAGGGGTGTAGTGCGTCGCTCTGGTCCGGTTGAGGAGCCCGCCTGCCATGACGTCATCGGATGCGCTGCTGCAGCCTCTGCGGCTCAGGCACCTGACCCTCAAGAACCGCATCATGAGCACGGCGCACGCGCCGGCCTATGTCGAGGACGGGCTGCCGCAACAGCGCTACCAGCTCTACCACGAGGAGAAGGCCAAGGGCGGGCTGGCGCTGACCATGTTCGGCGGCTCGTCCAGCGTCGCCAAGGACAGCCCCTCCTCGTTCGGCCAGATCGACATCAGCGACGACCGCATCATCCCGGTGCTGCAGGAATTCTCGGCGCGCATCCACCGCCACGACTGCGCCTTGATGATCCAGCTCACCCATGCCGGCCGGCGGACGCGCTGGGACACGGGCGACTGGCTGCCGCCGGTCTCGTCCTCGCCCCTGCGCGAGCACCAGCACCGCTCGTTCCCGAAGGAGATCGAGCTCGAGGACATCGCGCGCATCCAGCGCGCCTACGGCGAGGCGGCACGTCGGGCCAGGGAGGGCGGGCTCGACGGGCTCGAGGTGGTCTGTTCCTCGCACCTGCCCGATCAGTTCTGGTCGCCGGCGATGAACCGGCGCACCGACGGTTATGGCGGCGACCTCAAGAATCGGATCCGTTTCACCCTCGAGATGTTCGAGGCGATCCGCCGCCAGGTCGGCCCCGATTTCATCGTCGGCATCCGCATGTCCGGCAACGAGATGCTGGAAGGCGGCCTCACGCCCGAGGAGAGCCTGGAGATCGCCGTCCGGCACGCCGAGAGCGGGCTGATCGACTTCGTCAACGTGGTAGGCGCCGACGCCACGACCGACCTCGGCATCTCGAAGCTGATCCCGACCATGGGCCAGCGCACCGCACCCTACGCCGAGCTGGCGCGCGCCATCCGCGCCGCGGTCACCCTCCCTGTCTTTCACGCCACCCGGGTCACCGATCTCAGCACGGCGCGCCACCTCTTGGAGCAGGGCTGCGCCGACATGGTGGGCATGACCCGCGCCCACATCGCCGACCCGCACATCGTGGCGAAGCTG
>JAPJRA010000185.1 GCA_030824835.1 Geminicoccaceae bacterium
GTCGCAGAACGTCCATGGCCCGCGCGATTCCTTCACCGCCAGATCCGCCGCCAGCTCGGTGCGCAGCTCGGCGGAGAGCGTCCCCTGCAGCTTCCGCGTGCAGTCGACCTTGGCGGCATTCCGGTCCCGCCCGGCCTGCACCTCGGCGGATACGGTGGTGTCGCGGGCCGCTGCCGTCCGCACCCCGGCCGGCGCCGGCAGATCCTGCCGCCACACCACGCGCCCGCCCACGTCGTAGATCCTGCAGTCCTCGTTGCCGTTGCTCCGGCACAGCCCCATCGCCAGCTGGACGTCACCGGGCCGGCAGCCCGTGCTCTGACAGTAGCTGTAGTAGGTGCCCCGCTCGCCGATCACGAACGCGCCGGGCTCGCCCGCATGCAGATACTTGTCGTAATGCGCCTGCATCGCCGGGCTCAGCTCGATCGGCCCCTGCCCGATCGCCTCCCCGCCGCAGCCTTGCAGGAGCCCACCAGCCGCGAGAAATATCGTCACCGCCACCAATCCTGCGCGCATGGAATACTCCAATCCACCCGACAATCATCACTTCGGATCAATCACTCATCTAATGATTCCATAATAACGCGAAATTCTCGCAACGACAACGGGCGTCCCGCGATGGCCAGGCGCTCGCCGAGGCCGCGGCACGGCGGGGACGAGCTGCGGGGCGAAGCGCCGAGGCGCAGCTGACCAAGGCACAGGGGCTCTTGGGTTCGAACGTGTCGGCAAACGCGTTGCTGCAGGCTCATGGGCAGGTCCGTCGGGTTCGTTTCGACAAGCCCGACGGGGCATGGCTCCCGGGTTCGTTCGTGCAAATTTCGGATCGGCGGTCGTCGGGTTCGTTTCGCCGGGGCCGGTGGCGACGGTGCTGCTCGGGTTCGTCCGTGCGCCGAAGCGAGTTGGCACGCGCATCGTGACCGCGGCATGCGGGGCTGCTGGTCGATCCGGATGGGCCGGCATGAACATGGCGGGAGTCACTCGCTGAAAGGGATGCAAGGATCCTAGCACGTATCGGCCTTTATTCCTATTCCGATCATGGCTGGTGCCGCCGATGTTAATCGGCTGGCAGCGTTCTTCAGGCAGATTGCGCTCGGGTTCGGTCGACCAGCGTGGGGTGTCGAGAATGACGGTACCGCTTCCGGCGCTGCGGTCGGCCCGGCAGGCCGACCCCGAGCGCAGGCTGCGGCGGCTGTGCCGGCGGCTCTCGCGCGTCACGCGGCCGTTGGCGCAAGCGGATCGGTTGGGACGGCTGCGGCAGCGTGCCATGGCGGTCGGTCAACCGCTGCTGGTCGTGGCGCTGATCGCCTTGGCGGGGTGCACGACGCTGGTCCTGACCTCACCCTGGCCGCTCGGCCTGACGCTGCGCCATCTCGCGGCGGGCCTGGGCTGCCCGGTGGCCCAGGCCGTCGGCCTGGCGCCGGCGCGGCACAGCGAGCCCGGCTGGTGGATGCGGCTCGATCCCGATCTGGACGGCTGGTCGTGCGCCTCACGGCCGGGCGGACGGACCCGCGGGTTCTGGGTGCTGCGCCAGGCGGGAACGACCGCATGGCCATTCAGTCACGCCACCGGCAGGTCGGCGACCAACTCCAGTCCCAGCGGTTGGCGTTCTTCAGGAAGCCCGGACGTTGCACCCGTACGACGCAGAAGCGTTGGCCCGTAGGCGCCTGCATCACCACCCAGCGCTCCAGGCGGTCCACCACCGCCGCAGCCAGCTGCCCCAGGCGCTTCACGTCGGCCGGGATGTCGTCGGTCTCGATGTCGATATGGACGCGGCTCTCATGCTCCACGCGCTGGATCTCCACGATCGGTTCGTCCGGCGGAGTCTCCAGCATGCGGTAGTTGCCGCGGCTGACCGGATGCTTCAGGTCCACCGCCCCACCCGGCGCCTCGCCCCAAAAGCGGGCGGCCGCGTCCACATCGGAGTTCCTGCAGTCGATCAGCACGGCGCAGAGGCGGGAATGGTGCAATTCGGGTATCTCTCATGCAACCACGTTGAACAGCTCACAAGGTGGAGTGCGAGTGTGCTGGAGTCGAGCCAATGCAACCCGCCGCTCTTGCGGTTCGGGCCAAAGCGCCCAAAGCCTAGCGAACCGAAAAGGCGTCTGACCCCGTAGCCGCCAACCTTCGTTGCTCCAGATCACGACGCCAAGACATCGGCACTGGCGGACAATCTTCCATAGCGAATGCTCATTCAAAAAACTACTCGAAAGGTTACCTTAATTGGCCATTCGTCTACTCTAATGTTGTACGTTACATCATAGTTTATTTCACTGTCCTCCGCATGCATAGTATGATCGCCTAAGCCCCATGTATCCGGGTCTTTCGACCATTCATTCTTAAGAGACGGGAGATCATCATCAGGGCCATAGTCTTGATCTCTTCCTGCCACCTCGATTATCAATTTGTCGGACGCCGACATCGGTCGAATGTCAGCAAAATCTATATATGCCTCTGCATTGTTACCAGTGAATGGATGATCTCGTACCTCTAGCGGGTCTCGGCTCCAGGATCGAATTGGAAAAAGCACCGTGGTTCCGTCCACCTGCGCGATTTTTACCGAGAACGACCACAAACTCTCAAGTTCATCGTCAGATGAAATTTCATCAGAGCTATAATTCACCTTAAGCGATCTAAATAGCACTCCAAGTCTAGGTTGTTTATCTTCCACAAATCCAAACACCAACCGTCTTGCTTGCACCAAAGTACGCCTTGCCAGAGGCGAAAAATTCTCAGGAGACTGCGCCAGTTCAGCTTGTTTAGATGATACACTGGAACCCAGGCCATACGGAAACATTAAGTTGCTCTTATCTGCATTGTGGATGGGTTGGTTGGGGTCCCTGTTTAGATCAGAATCATCGTTCGTCCATACACCCTTCGTAGGTGTCTCTCGGGTAAAAATTGCATGTCCCAGTTCATGAGCTAACGTACGGCCATCAGCTTTATCTGTAAGAATGATAATATGAAGCGGCTTGTCATCGGTTGTTTTTACTTGAGGAAAGTAATACCTGTGACAACCAGTACTTCTGCCGTCGCGCAAGAAAGACCCTGGAATATAAAATACCGCAACAGACTCCGCCAGATTTTGACCCCGACTTACAAGCTTCAGTAATTGCTCTGCGAATGCATCAGAGAATGGACAAGCAGTTTGTGCCGCCAGATTCTCAACACTGATGTCTATGGGTTCCGATGGTCGCAATGTAGCAGAAGTCTCTATATAAACGGCTTGAATGTTCACTTTAGCCTGCGACCAAATCCTAGCCGCCTCTTGAACGTGAGCAATGACGTCCTTTTCATGAAAAGCCCTCTCAGAGCGGACCAATATATAGATACATACATCAACAGCTAAACCCCATGCTGCAAATTCAATGTGGCCCGGGGGTGTTGGTAAGTCCCAAAAGTTCCTATCTGTGCTGCTCATGATCCATATCCTCTGCGGTTAGGCATCAGGCGAACGGATGTCATGCCTGACCATTCAATCGGGTGCCCAACAAAACCTGAGACCAACTCGCAACGGCGCTTTCGTCGCTTGATTTCACACAAAACCAGAGTGTGCACTCGCCCGTAGAGTCAGAGATACAAAGCAGATCGCCGCCGTGACCGTCTTTCGGTAGTAGCGGTCCCTTCTCCTTTGTGCTGATCTCCTTTGGAGAAACGGATACGGGCGCCGGATAGACAATTTTCTGCATATGAGGGACAAGAAGAATTTGCGCCGAGTGCCGGGCGTAGAATGCCCCGCCACGAGCAGTAACAGTACTGCCAAAGCCGTAAACTCCAAACTGCCCTGCACTCTCCCCGTACACGCCGTGCGCCGCGTCACTATATCCTGCGACTCCAGTGCCCTGCTTACTTTTTCCACTAATGCCAGAAATATTACCCTCACCGTAAACGCCATTGCCAACAGTCTTGATGAAGGGAGGTATGGTCGTACCGCCGGCCAGCCCGATTACACCAGCTGCCGCCTGACCCGCCAGGGCTTCCGGAACCTCCACACCACCTCGTCCTAGCACACCCGGACCTGGCGACCTGGGCCCTACATCAGTAAGCTTGGGGTCACCGCGCTCATTGATCTCGCCCATATCAATGGAGTCGACTTCCATTTCTGCGCCCTGCCCGTAGACGCCGACGCTGCCAGTGTCCTCCAGGGGCGGGATTGGTTTGCCATGCCCACCGGCGAGGCCGACGACGCCAGCAGCATGAGGGAGACGCAGCGTGTTGAAACTGGTTTGACGGCCCCCTTGCCCGAGAACTCCCGTGCCTGGCGGAGCAGTCGCCACAGGAGGCTCGGTTTGAGATCCGCCAATTCCGTGGACACCAATTCCTCCCATTCCAATGTTCCCATTACCTATGCCCAGAACACCGGTGCCCTGATTAGTGCCACCATTCCCTATAACTCCAATACCTCCGGCATCTCCTCTTTGTGCGGCACTATAACCCCAGGCCATGATCCCATTTATAGTGTGCTGCGGATGATAGTCGCCGTCAAGAAAGTCGCCTGGATCTTCACCTTGAAGATTCTGCGCTTCACGAACGATTAATATAGCATCTCCGTTGAAATCATCGCCATCAGATGAGTCTGTACGGCGCGCCCAGATTTGGGTCCAGTCGAAGGCATAATTTATCTTACCAGCTTCCAACTCATCGCCACTGTCCCATGATCCCGCCATCGCCTCCTCCCCCTTTCTACACACTCGGCAGGCCGCCTAAACGACTGAAACCTGCAATACCGAAACAATTGCGCAAGTTCCGATTCGCTTAATTGCAACCTACTATCGGCGGATAATGCGCCGCGATCCCGAAATTAGCAAGGCTTCGCAGGCTAAGCGGTCTGGCAGGCTAAGAGGGTTCGGACTCATTACGGAGATTCGTTCGTTCGGCCACGATCGTGGCGTCCTGAATTCGAGTCAATCACTACCCGTGCGAGATGGTCGCTTCCAAGATGGAGATCGAGTGTTTGCCATCTATCTTGGACGAGAGCGGATGGGAAAACCAAGCCGAACCCCGTCCTCAGAGAAAAAGGAACGCCCATGGCCAAGAACACGATCTGCCTCTGGTACGATAAGGACGCCGAGGCCGCGGCCCGCTTCTACGCGACGGTCTTCCCCGACAGTGCGGTGCAGGCGGTGCATCGTGCCCCCGCCGACTACCCATCCGGCAAGGCGGGCGACGTGCTGACGGTCGAGTTCACCGTTGTGGGCGTCCCTTGTCTCGGCCTCAACGGCGGCCCCACCTTCCAGCACAGCGAGGCCTTCTCGTTCCAGATCGCCACCGACGACCAGGAGGAGACCGACCGCTACTGGAATGCCATCGTCGGCAATGGCGGCCAGGAGAGTGCCTGCGGCTGGTGCAGGGACCGATGGGGGATCTCCTGGCAGATCACGCCGCGCGTGCTGACCGAGGCGCTGGCGGCGGGCGGCGCCGAGGCCAAGCGCGCGTTTGAGGCCATGATGACCATGACGAAGATCGACGTCACCTTGATCGAGGCGGCGCGGCGCGGTTGAGGCTGTGAGACGTCTGGCGGCGCGGCACGGCGTGCGCAATGTGCGCGTGCTCGGGTCGGTGGCGCGGGGCGAGGCCGATGCGGCCAGCCAGGCCGGCCTTCGGCGCACACTGCGCGTGCGGCGGGACGCCGTGCCCTTGTAGGCGCATCACCAGCGCAACTCGATCTCGTAAGGCGCGAGTTGTTGGTCGCGGCTGAGCAGTGGCACGGCCTCGACCACGGCCTGGGCCACCAGCAGCCGGTCGAACGGGTCGCGATGGTGGTCGGGCAGGGCATGGACGCGCAGCGCGTGCGGCAGCTCGACCGCCAGCACGCGGAACCGGTTGCGACGGACCTGGTCGACGATGAAGGCCGAAACGTCCACCGGCAGGTCGAGGCGGCCCGTGCGGGCCTTGATCGCGATCTCCCAGGCGCTGACGGTGCTGAACAGAATCTCGGCAGCCGGATCGGCGATCAGGTCGCGGGCGGAAGGCGACAGGCGCGCATCATCGAACACCCACCAGAGGAACGCGTGGGTGTCGAGCAGGAGCCGCATCAGCCGAAGGCGGCCAGGAACTCGTCCGGCATCGGGGCGTCGAAATCGTCGGCGACCCGCCCAAGCCCGCGTGCGGAGCCGGGGCGGCGAGGCTCGGCCGCAGGCTCGATCGGCACCAGACGTGCCACGGGCTTGCCGGCCTTGGCGATCACCACCTCCTCACCCTGCGCCACGCGCTCCAGAAGCTGCGAGAAATGGGTCTTGGCGGCATGGACGTTGACGGTGGCCATGAATGGGCTCCGGATGGACTAAGTCCTAGACTAAGTCCGACCCTGGCGGAAGTCCATGGCTGGACGGGTCGTCCCTCAGTGCGCCTTCTCCCAGCTGGGCCCGTGCCCGACCTCGACCACCAGCGGCACTGACATCGCCGCCGCGCGCTCCATCGTCCGCTTGACCAGCGCCTGCGTCGCCGCGACCTGCGCCTCCGGTACCTCGAAGACCAGCTCGTCGTGGACCGAGAGCAGCATGCGGACCTCGGGGAGGTCGCGTTTCAGGTCGCGCCAGGTGCGGACCATGGCGCGCTTCATGATGTCGGCGGCGGTGCCCTGGATCGGGGCGTTGATGGCGGCACGCTCGGCATAGGCACGCCTAGAGGGGATCTTGACGTTGATCTCGGGCACGTAGCAGCGGCGGCCGTAGAGGGTGGTGACGTAGCCCTTCTCGCGCGCCTCGGCCTTCGCCTTGTCCATGTAGGCGCGGATCCCGGGATACTGCTCGAAATAACTCTCGATATAGGCCTTGGCCTGCGCCTGCGGGATGCCCAGGCGCTGGGCCAGGCCGAAGGCGCCGATGCCGTAGACGATGCCGTAATTGATCGTCTTGGCCGAGCGCCGCAGATCCGAGCCCACCTCGCCCACCGGCACGCCGAACATCTGGGAGG
>JAPJRA010000186.1 GCA_030824835.1 Geminicoccaceae bacterium
AGATTGTGGTGCGGATCATCAGGGCAGCGATGGGCTATGCCGCAATCCCGGCGGGCTTTCCGATTCTGGTTTCGGAACGGATGGCGATCATTGAGCCAGCCTTCGCCTGGCTGATGGAACTGGCCACGGTACCGGGCCGCTCGCATGCGGCGGAGACGATCCGAACCTATGGCGAGCACCTGCATGACTGGTTCGACAGTCTGGAGCAATCCGGGCTCGACTGGCGCGCGATCGGTGAGGCGGAGATTGCGGCCTGGCGCAATCGCATGCTGTCGCACCCGAGCCCGCATACGAAGCGGCCCTACGCGCGTTCGACGGTGAACGATCGGGTCCGCACGGTCTGCCGGTTCTACGCATGGGCGCAAGGCCGCGGGTGGATCGAGGCCCTGCCGTTCCACTTCGTCGACGTTCGCGTGGGTTCCGGCCGGAGGCAATCGTTCCTAGCGCATGTGGACGCGCGGCCGGGGATCGTGGAGGCGAACATCCTGACGGTTGCCGAGCACGAACGTTTGCCGAGGCCGTTGCGGGTCGATCAGTTGTGCCGGGTCTTTGCGCATCTGGACATGCCCTACCGGCTGATGGCGGAATGGTCGCTGACGACAGGATTGCGGCGCAAGGAGCTGTGCGGCCTGGCTGTCTTCCAGGTTCCGGAGACGGCGCATCTCGATGACGAGGACCATCCTCTGATCGGCGTGCCCGTGACGATCACCAAGGGTGACAAGCCACGCACGATCTACCCGCCGATCCGCCTGATCGATCGCACGCAGCGCTATATCGACGAGATTCGCACGCCACAGGTGCGGGCATTGCGTCGCCGGCGGCCGGACTACCGGCCACCCTCGGCGCTGTTCCTCAATCATCAGGGAAGCGCAGTCAGCAAGACGCGGCTGACAGCCGTTCTTACAGAGGCGTTCCGGGCCGCCTGTGTTCCGGGAACGCTGCATTGCCTGCGACATACGTTTGCGACGACCATGCTGGTGCGGTTGCAGCGGCAGGCATTGACCACGCCCGATCTCAATCCGCTGAAGATCGTGCAGGTGCTGCTGGGGCACAGTTCGATCCAGAGCACGGCGATTTATCTGCGCTGCGTCGAGCTGAACGCCCGGGAATTGGCCGACAGTATCGACTATCTCTATGGCGAGTTGATCCCCGATGGCCGTTAGACGCGAGCGCATCGACCGGCGCCTGTCGGCTGCGACACCGATCATTCTGGACCGGTCGGCCGATACCATCGTCGTCTTCCGCGACGGCTGGGGCGACGTCACGAAGCGCTACGATCCCGGCACGCTCGGCTTGCCGCTGGACGTCGCGATGCTTCTGGCCGATGCCTTTCGCCATCATCATGCCGCCTCGAGCCATGACACGCAGCGCCATTGCTGGATGGCGCTGCGGTCGTTCGCGCGATTTGTTGCGGAGGACGGCCAGGTGCTGTCCGCCGACGATCTGACCACTGCTATGGTGGGGCGCTACATCGCCTGGCTGGATCGGCAGGTCGCAGGACAGACGAACAAGCCCTGGTCGAAGAGTTCGCGGGCGAATGTGCTGATGCAGCTTCGCCAGATGATCGACTGGACGAAGCGCCGGCACCCGTCGCGGCTGCCGGCCCGGATCGACTTCCCCTGGCGGGTCTGGCCGAACCGGAATGCCGAACCGCGGACGCGCCTGAGCGGCGATGACCTCCAGACAATCCTGCGCGCGTGCTACGAGGAAATCGACGAGGCTGGGGATCGCTTCGAAGCGGGGCAGAACATCCTTGGGACGAGCGGTCCGGTTGATGGCGTCGATCCCGAACTTTGCGACCTGGTCCGGGTGCTCGCGCGGGTGAATGACGGGGTCCTTCCATCGCGGACGCTTGCGATCCGCAGCCACGTCAACCTATCGGCGGTCAACCGCCATGGCGGGCTTCGTCATCTTGGCGGCTATCTTCACCTCACCGGCGAAACGGTCGTCGCGTTCTTCATTGCTCTGTCGATCCAGACGGCGGGCAATCCGGACGCGCTGCGGCTGATCACGCGCGATTGCCGGGTGGCGCATCCGCTCGACGAGCATCGCATCATCGTCGAATGGGCCAAGCCCCGGACCGGCGCGAAGGTGAAGCGCGCGCAGAGGCGATCCTTCGATTGCCGCCGTCAGTATGCGGCGCCGAACCTGATCGACCGGTTGCTGGCGATGACGGCGCCACTCGTCTCCCGGGCCAGCCGGCAGGACCGCAATCGTCTGTTCCTTGTGAAGAGCGAGAAGAAGGACGCGGTGACGCTCATTGCGGAGGCGACATTGTCGCATGCCCTGAAGCCGTTCATCAAACGCTCCAATGCCCGGATCGCCATCTGGAACAAGGCTGCACCGGAGCGCGCCCGTCAGCTCTTGCCGGATTTTGCCGCCGTTCTGCTGCGAGGCAGCGTCGCCACCGAATATTACAAGGCGTCCGGCGGCGATATCGTCGCGACACAGGACGTGCTCAACCATGCCCGCGCCGACACGACCGAGCTTTACATCAAGGGACCGCAGACGCGCCGGATCCAGCACGAGACCATCGCCCGATTGCAGGGGTTGATGCTCGGCTGGATCGTTGGCGCGAAGGCGGACAGCGAGGATCAGGCGCAACGCGACCGGATTGCGCTGGCGAGCGATGCAACGGTTCCGTTCAGCCATGATTGCCTCAACCCGGCAGGGGGCACAGCACCTGGATCGATAGCAGGTCGGGTGTGCCGGCACTTCGGCGGATGCCTGCGCTGTCCGGGGCTGGTCGTTCCGATCGATGCGGAGCACATGGCGCGCATCCTTCAGGCGATTGGCGAACTGGAGCGTGCGCGTGAACGCATCGATCCGCGCCGCTTCGAGCTTCTGTATGCGCCGAGCCTGCGCATCCTGGTCGACGACATCCTGCCGGACTTCCCGGAAACGCTGCGAGGTGATGCCGAACTACGAGTGCTGGCCCTCCCACTCCTTCCGGCGCTGGAGTGAGCGATGGCGGCGTCCACGGCACCCGAACTTGCTGCCGCCACAAGGCCGGCACTTCGGATATCGACCCGCTCGGTATGGTCGGATCAGGTCTGGCATCTCGACGGCCATCGTCCCGGGGGCAACCGCAGCGACTTCTCGCTCGACTGGGGCTTTGCCCTGGCCGACGATAGCCGGTTCAGTGATCCGCAATGGGCTGACTGGCGAGAGGCGGCAAAGCTGTTCCTGTGGAGCCTGAAGCTGGACCCGCCTCCTGGGTACCGCAATGCCCATGAATCGACGATCGTCTCTGTCTACAAGAGGTTGCGGATGCTGATCCGCTGGATGGCAGAGCAGCGATACCGGTGCTTTGCCGATCTCGACCGTGATGGCTGCGAGCGGTTCATGACGACGGTGGCGCAGCGTCCGGGCAGCAAGCCTGGCAAGCCGCTGAAGAGCACGACGCTGCAAAGCTACGCCAATCTGCTGACGCGCCTGTATCTTCAGGGAGCGAAGTTCTCGCAAGTGGCGATCGCCGATCCGTTCCCGGGGATCGCGCCGCCGTTCGTTCGCCACGACCGGGGCTGGCTGCCTTATACGCCGGACGCGATCGCGGTGCCGCTGGTCTCGGCGGCGCTGCGGCTGATCGGGCAGCCGGCCGACGACGTCATTGCTTTGCAGTCCCAGGCGCAGTCCGCCTATGACGATGCCCTTGCCGAAGGGATCAGCCAGACGAAGGCCGGCTTCATCGTGACCGACGCGATCGCGCCGCTCTCCTTCTCGACGTTGCCCGGGGAGGATGCGCCGTGGCATGCCGCGCCCGTCACCAGCACCAAGCAGGTGCGCTATCTCGCCGATCGCATGTACGACGCCTGCTTTGTCGTGATCGCTTATCTGGTCGGCGCCCGGGTCTCGGAGATCCTTGGTCTTCAGGTCGGCTGCATCGAGCACCATCCCTCCGGCGATGGCAGCGAGAGCTTCGCCTATCTTGTCGGGCGGATTTACAAGACGACGCGCGGCATCGGCGGCGAAGCCCATCGCTGGGTGGCGCCAGCCCCCGTCGAGCGGGCCGTCGTGGTCATGGAGCAACTGACCGCCCGCCTACGGGCACAGAGCGGGCGAGACGATCTCTTCCTGGCGATGGCCAGCACGGGGCTGGTCGGTCCCGCCGCCCGGATCAACCTGCCCATCGTCTCGACGATCATATCGCGGCTGAACAATCAGTTCGCGCCGTTCATCGGCCTGCCGGACCACGAGGGTGAACCGTGGCATCTGAACACCCATCAGGGCCGAAAGACCTTTGCCCGCTTTGTCGGAAAGCGCGACCGGACCGGCCTGCACGCGCTTCGGGCCCACTTCGGCCATGTGACCCGGGCCATGACCGATCGCGGCTATGTCGGGACCGACTTCGCCCTCGACGACCTGATCGATCGTCATACCCGGGAGGAAACCCATGCTGCTCTCGAAGAGGTGCTGACGGCGTCCGCCCTCGCCGGCAAGGGCGGACGGATGATTGCCGCCCGCTCCCAGTTCCGCGGGCGCTCGCGTGACGGCGATGTCCAAGCCTATGTCCGCTTCCTCATGGAGGAGACCGACCTCAGACTCGGTGTCTGTGACTGGGGCTATTGCGTCTACCGCGTCGAAACCGCCGCCTGCTTCGGCGACGAGAAAGGACCCAACCCCGTGGTGAGGACCGAAAGCACCTGTCTATCCTGCGCCAACTTCGCGGTCACCGCCAGGCACAGGCCGGTCTGGCAGGCACGCCGCGATCGCAATGCCGATCTTCTCGGTCATCCCGGCCTGGACCCGGTCAGCCGGCAGCTCGCCAAGACACGGGTTGCCGAATGCGATCGCATCCTTGGCGAACTCGATCATGGAAAGGATGGTCGCCATAGCGCGTAAGACCAGCAAAATGCCGGCACTCACACCTGCCGAAAAGCGTTTGCGGAACACAGATCGCAGGCTCCGGGACGCTCTGGAGCGACTGGTCAAGGGATTGCCGACACACCCGGAGCTGCAAAAGCGATCCTACCGGCTGACCGTCGCGACACTCGCACGTGAGGCGCGGGTCGGCCGCAATGCCATCTACACCAACCATCGGCCGATCATCGAAGAGCTGCGGCGCGCCAGCGATAGCAAGGTCGTTCCTGAGAAGCTGGCAGCCTGGGAAGACAAGCTCGCCCAACAGCGAGTGCTGATCCAGGTTCTCCAGATCGAGGAACGACGACTCGTCACGGAAAATGCCGTTCTGCTCAAGCGCATCCTCGAGGCCGAAACCGAGGCTGAGCGGCACAAGCGTCACCATGCCCGCCTGATTGCCGAACGTGATCGAGCTGTGAAACCAGTGCCTCTTACTCGCCGGCCGAAATCCTGACGTCGAAGGGCGTCGCCACCAAAAAATACACCCAAAACGAACTGCGCAGCAGAAACGGCCATAGAATCAACGCCGTCCAGCTAACAGGACACTTGACGCATAACCTAACCGCTGTCGCCGGTCGATCAGTGGCGTGCCATCCACCAGCTCGAGCAGTGTGGCTGGACGGCCGAGGCCATCGCCGCGACCCTCGCTTTGCCGATCCGCACCATCAACAAGCTGAAGCTGCTGGCCAGAATCCACCCGCCGATGCTCGAGCAGCTCGCCAAGGGCGACATGCCGGGCGAACGCGAGCTGCGCCTGATCGCCAATGCTCCGCTCGACCAGCAGGCCGCGATCTGGAAGAGGCACCGCCCCAAGAAAGGCGAGAAAGTCATGTGGTGGGACGTCTCGCGAGCGTTGCACCGGCGCAACATGCTGGCCAGGGATGCCAAGTTCGACGAGGAGATCGCCCAGGCCTTCGGCATCGCCTGGTCGGAGGACCTCTTCGCGCCGGCCGACGAGGACAGCCGCTACACCACCGACGTCGACGCCTACCTCGCGGCACAGCGCGAGTGGATCGCCCGCAACCTCGGCCCCAACGGCGAGCTGCTCGAGACCCAGTACGGCAGCAGCCCGAAGCTGCCGCCCAAAGCCCAGCAGGTCTACGGCAAGGAAAGCAAGGCCGACCGCATCGGCTATTATCTCAACGAGCATGACGGCACCGTCCACACCGTCCGCTTTCGGATGCCCGATGCGCCGGCGAGCAAGGCCGGGAAAAAGAAAGGAGGCGCCACGCCCGAGAGCGAACCTACGACAGCACGGCCGCCGATCACCAAGGCGGGCATCGCCATGATCGGCGAGCTACGTACCGACGCGCTGCAGACCGCCCTGGAGAAGTCCCCGCTCGACGATCACGCGCTGATGGCACTCCTCGTGCTGACCTTCGGCGCCAATAATGTCAGCGTCATGCAGCACGATCATGCCGACCGCTTTCGCAATGAGGGCGATCGCCGATCGATCGCCGCCTCGCTGGTCCAGCAGGGCAGCGTGACGATGGACCCTGAGACCGTGCGCACCGCCGCGCGCCGCATGCTGGCGAGCGTGCTGTCCTGCAAGGTCGATGCGAGCGACAGCGGTCTCGCCGCCCGCCACGCCGGCGTCGTCGCCGCCGCCGACCAGTTTCTCCCGACGATGGCGAGCGAGGATTTTCTCAAATGCCTTTCCAAGGCGGCGCTCACCACCGCGGCCACGGAGAACGACGTCAAGCCCGGCGCCCGAGCCATGGACTCGCGCGCAGCCCTGCTGCGTGCCTTCGAGCAGCGGACTTATATCCATCCGGCGGCGCGGTTCGCGCCCACCGAGGTGGAGCTGGCCGCGGAGGTCAAGCGCACCCGAATCTGGAGCTCCGTCAGCGACGACGACCTCATGCCGGACGACGACCGTGGCGATGGCGACGCGCCCGATCGTGACGTCGAGCATGACAATAATGGCCAGGACGAGCCCCTGCCCTCGGCCGCCTGACCAATCTCCACACCCCTGCGCGGGGTCCAGCACAGGCACAGCATGAGGAGCTCCACGGCCATGGTGGAGTGAAGCCGTCCTCTCGTTGG
>JAPJRA010000187.1 GCA_030824835.1 Geminicoccaceae bacterium
CATGATGAGCCATGAAATCCGCGAGCCGATGAATGGCGTCGTCGGCATGGCCCGATTGCTGCGCGACACGCCGCTCGACAACGAGCAGCAGCTTTACGTCGACAGCGCGATCGAGTCGGCAGAGGCGTTGCTGACCATCGTCAACGACATCCTGGATTTGGGCCGGATCGACGCCGGCAGGCTGGAGCTTTCGCCCGTGGATGTCGAGCTGGCGGCGTTTGTCGACCGCCTGCGCCTGCAGGTCGAACCGCGGGCTCGCGAGCACCAGATCGATTTCCACTGCGAGGTACACCCAGACACGCCGCGTCTGGTACGTGTCGATCCGGGACGACTACGTCAGGTCGTGCTGAATCTGCTCGGCAATGCGCTGAAGTTCACGACGGTAGGGCACATCGCCTTGCGCGTCGGGCCGGCCACCGCGAGGGCTGGTAAAATCGGCCTCACCCTTAAGGTCGAAGATACCGGTGTCGGCATTCCGGCGACGGCCCTCAAGCGACTGTTCACGTCCTTCAGCCAAGCCGAGGCCGACACGCCACGGCTGTTCGGTGGCAGCGGTCTCGGCCTGATGATCGCTCAACGGCTGACTCGAGCCATGGGCGGCTCGATCTCGGTTACTAGTCGGCCAGGTGAGGGTACTACCTTCCGTGTCAACCTGGCCTTGGATCTGCCTGCCGATCAGCCTGCGGCCGCAGCCGCGATTGCCGGCGCCAACCTGCTAGTTGTCGATCCGGTCGCCCGCACCCGTGAGACGATGGCACAAATCGCCTCTTGCTGGGGGCTCGTCGTCCGCTCGGCCCGCAGCGGGCGGCAGGCTCTCAGTCTTCTGGCAGAGGCGGCCGACCGGGGTGCGGCCTTCGACATCGTGCTGGTGGACCGCAGCCTCAGCAGCCCATCTGCCGAGGAGATCGCGGCCGCAGTCCGTGCTGCGCCGAACCTACGCCATGCGCGGCTAGTCCTGCTCGTCGCCTCGGGAATGCGTGGCGATGCCGCCGCCGCCCAAGCAGCCGGATTCGCTGCCTATCTGCGCAAGCCGGTGGACGCCGACACGCTGCTGGAATGCCTGCGCACGCTACGCGCCGGATCGAAGGGGGCGACCCCGGGCCTTGTCACCGTCCACAGCATCTCCGAGCGCCGACAGTCGGGGCTGCACCTATTGCTGGCGGACGACAATCCCGTCAATTGCCGGCTCGCCTCGATCATCCTGCAGCGTGCCGGGCATACGGTGGACATCGTGCCGGACGGGCTGCATGCCGTGGAGGCCATGAGCAAACAGGCCTATCAGCTGGTCTTGATGGACGTTCAGATGCCGAACCTGAATGGCCTTGAGGCCGCGGCGCGGATTCGCGCCTTGCCCGACAGGACCAAGGCTACGACGCCGATCGTCGCGATTACGGCCAATGCCATGCGCGGCGACCGCGAGGTTTGCCTGGCAGCCGGCATGGACGGCTATATCACCAAGCCGATTTCGGCAGCGAGCCTGCTTGAGGAGATCGCGCGGCATGTCCGGCCCGGCACGGCCAGTAGCTTGACATAGGCTTCCAAAATTAGCGATTTACCAACGGACTAATTAACGCTAAGGTAGAATTTCGTCCGACACTGTCGTGGAGGCACAACATGTCGCGGGCGGTATTCGCCGTAGCCTCGATGTTCGTGGGACTGTCGCTGGCGGCGCCGGTCCGGGCCGGTACCGACACCGATCAGCTTGCGGTCACCGCCACGGTGCTCAGCGCCTGCTCATTGAGCGGCGGCACGTTGAGCTTCGGCACGTACACGTCGGGCCAGACCGCCAACCTCGATGTCAATGGCACCATCAACTATGTCAATTGCAGCGGCAGTCTGAGTTTTGCCCTCGATGGCGGTGGCAGCGGCAACGTCAACGGCCGACAGATGAGCTCGAGCAGCAGCGGTCGGCTCAATTATCAGATCTATCGCAATGCCGCCCGGAATGCGATCTGGGGCACGGGCTCCGACGCCCATGGCGTGGTGCTGATCGGGACGCAGTCCGGCACCGTGACGGTCTATGGCCGCATCCCGGCAAACCAGGTCGCGAGTGACGGCATCTACACCGATACCGTTAACATCACGCTCACGTTCTGAGCCGGTAGAGCATGGCGCCCTTCCTGCTCCTCACGGCGTTACTGCTGGCGGCGCCACAGATGGTGTGGGCGGCTGCGCTCAGCGTGGCACCGACGCGCATTGAGCTTGGGCCGGACGACCGATCCGCAGTCGTGACCCTGCAGAATGACGGCAGCGAAGCGGTGATGCTGCAAGTCCAAACCTTCGCTTGGCCACGGACGCCGGCCACGAGCGATCTCGAGCCGACCCGCGACATCCTGGCGGTACCGCCGGTCTTTGCCCTCGCCGGCAAGGGCAAGCAGATCATTCGCGTGGCGCTGCGCGGCCCGCCACCTGCAGACCGGGAGCAGGCGTATCGGCTGCTGATCACCGAGGTTCCCCGTGGCGGCAATGACGATACGGGTGTCAGGTTCGCTCTGCGCCTCAGCCTGCCGGTGTTTGTGACCCCACCAGGAGCGGCGCCTCTGATCGGCTGGACGATAATGCACACGGACGGCTCGCCGCAGCTCGCAGTGGACAATCGGGGCACCGCCCATCTGCAGGTGCGGCGGATCACGCTGCGAGCACCGGGCCGATCGCAGCCTTTGCAGACCATCGAGGACGGTGCCTACCTGCTGTCCGGGCAGTCCATAACCTGGGCGCTGACCGAGCTCGCCGCGGCACAGCGTATCCTTCAGCTTGAGGCTGAGACCAACCTTGGCCCGATCCAGGCTGCCATCGACCTGCCGCAGGGCTAGTCTGCTCGCCACGGCCGCCCTGGCGGTCGCTTGGTCGGGCCATCACGTGGCCGGCGATGAGCGGCAGCCTGTTCCCCAGCCCCTGAACAACCACCAAGAGCCAGCACCGATGGCGCTGGCTCTGGCCCGCCAGCTGTTGCAGCGAGCCGCCGGTCGCCCGCGCGACCGGGCGCTGATGCTACCGATTGCCGCGACACCGGCGGCATCGGACGTGGCACCGGCCGCCGGCCCCGCCGCACCCGCTCCTGTTCCCACCCAGCCAGCCGTGGTGGTGCCTGACTCTTCGCCAGCGGCTAGTGAGGCGGTCACTGTGGCGACGCCGCTAGCATCGATTCTGCCCGATGTCAGCTCGGCGCCCGCCAAGCAGGTTGCCCCCACTCTGCCGCCGGCGCGGCGCGACCCCGTGTTGCCGCCGCTGGTCGAGCACGAGTCGTGGCGCGAGTGGCTGCTGTCGGTTCGGTTGAATGGTCAGGCCGTCAGTCAGGGCGGGTTGTTTGTCGAGGCACCTTCGGGTGGCCTCGCGGCCCAGCTGGCCTTGCTCGAGGCTTGGCGCGTGAAGACCGACCCCGCGCAGGTGCTCACCTTCGAAGGGCAGCCATATTATCCACTGGCCGCCATCCAGGGTGCCACGTTCGTGCTCGACCCCAAGGCCCTGTCGCTCACGCTCGAGGTCCCGCCGGACGGTTTCGTCCCTTTCAACTCGGCCGCACCCCCGAACGAAGTGCCGCGACCGGTCTCGGGCACGGGTGCCTTTATGGATTATGATCTGCTCTATCAGGTCGGGGACGGGGTCGATACTGGCCTCGGCGGGCTGCTCGAGCTCGGCGCTTTTCACGCGGCTGGCAATGCACTGACCAGCCTGCGCCTGCAGGACCTGACCGACAGCCCGAACATCGTTCGCCTCGATACGGCGTTGAGCCGAGATCTGCCGGAAACGAGGCGCACGGTTCGGCTGGGCGACAGCATTGCGACTGGTGGCGCCTTGGCGCCGCCGGTGCGGTTCGCCGGCCTGCAATACGCGACCAACTTCGGCACCGACCCGACCTTCGTCACCTTTCCATTGCCCACCATCGGTGGCCTGGCACGGCAGGACTCGGTGGTAAACGTGTTCATCGACAATGTTCAGCGCGAGGCACGTGCCGTCCCGGCGGGCCCGTTCACGCTGGACAGCCTGCCGGTGGTCACCGGCGCTGGCGAGGTCCAGCTGCGGGTGACGGACCTGCTCGGTCGGGACCAGCTCGTCACCCAATCCTACTACGTCAGCTCGCGTCTGCTTAAGGAAGGGCTGTACGATTTCGGCTACCAGGCTGGCGCGGAGCGTCGCGACTATGGCTCGCGCAGTTTCGACTACGGTGCGGCTCTGGCTACAGGCACGCATCGCTACGGCTTCACCAACCGATTCACAGGTGAGGTGCATGGTGAGCTCGAGCTCGACCAACAAAGCCTCGCCACCGGGGGTGCCTACCTGCTCGGCCATGCCGGGGTCGTCAGCGGCGGCGTCGGGGCCGGCAGCAGCAAGGACGGCCCAGGCGTCCTGGGCGAGATCGGCTATGAGTATGATGGCCGCAGCTTCAGTTTCGGCGCCCGCACGCGGTACACGAGTGACAACTTCCGTCAGGCCGGCGGCGACGAGCAGGCAGCACGCGTCGATCAGCTCAATCTCGGCCTCGATTTCGGCCAGATGGGGCGTGTGGGCGTGCTGGGGCTGCATCGTGACGGTCGCGACACCGAAGATGCGACTACCATTGCCGCCACCTACAGCGTTGCCCTTGGTCCCGGGGCATTGACGCTGCGCGCCGCCCAACTGCTGCAGCCAGACCGGGAGCTGGCGCTGACCGCCCTCTATACAATCCCCTTGGGACCACGCCGCTCGGTCACCTCGGAGCTACTCAAGCGAAGTGGCGACTACGCTGCGCGCGGCGTGTTCCGGCAGACCCGCGGCGCCAGTGATATTGGCGTCGACTATCGGATCGCGGCCGAGAGCGGCACCCGCTACAGCAGCGGCGACGCCCGGCTCGGCTACCAGTCTGTGCTTGGTGGGGTAGATCTCGACGTGGAGCGCTTCGACGGCAGTAATGCGCTGCGTGCCGGCGTCAACGGCAGTGTGGCGTTGGTCGATGGCAAGGTCGCCATGTCGCGTCGGATCGATCGCGCATTCGGTATGGTCAATCTTCCCGGATTTCCCGATGTGCGGGTTTATCTCGACAATCGCGAGGCTGGCCGTACCGACGGCAATGGTCGGCTGCTCCTGCCCGGGCTGCGGCCGTACGAGAGCAACCGCGTTCGCCTGGCCGTCGATGATCTCCCGCTCGATGCCGAGATCGGCGCCGCCGAAGTCGACGCTGTTCCGTTCGAGCGCAGCGGGATGACCATTGCCTTTCCGCTTACCCACAGTGAGCAGGCGACGGCTTGCCTGCAGGACGGGCACGGTCAGCCGCTGCCGGTCGGCCTCAGGCTGCGCAGCGCCGATGGAACGGTGACGGCGTGGGTCGCGCGCGACGGATTCAGCCAGATCAAAGGGCCGTTGTCGGCATCGACGGTGATCGAGAGTGAGCCGGGCGAGGAGCATTTTGCCTGCAAGCTACCAGCGGCCCCGGACAATGGGCTGTTGCCCGACCTGGGTACGATAGCATGTCGCTGAATGGCCCGCTGTTCCTGGCGCTGCTGAGTGCTGCGTGCTGGGCGGGACCGGCTCTGGCCGTCTGCGGCGTCGACACGGAACCTGTGGCCTTCGGCATTATCGACCCACAACGGCAAACCCGCGGCACGGGCGAGGTCGTCATCCATTGTGACGCGACGACGACGGTCACGGTTGGGCTCTCGCCGGGCGGTGGCGGCAGCGGTGGCAGGCGCATGCGGGGATCGGGCGGCGGTCGGGTCGACTATTTCCTGTTCGCCGATGCCGGCAACTCCGTGCCATGGGGAGATGGTGCGGCTATCGGCAACCCCGTCACCGCCTTGGCGGAGGGCGGCGCGGCAAAGCGGCTCACCATCTATGGCGTCATCCCCAGCCAGGGCGGCATCGACGCCGGTGAGTACGACGACAGCCTGCAAGTTACGCTCACCTTCTGAGCTTCGCATAGCCGGATGCATCGGAGGGCCGGCTCGCCGCCGTCATGATCATCGCGTGGGATAAGCTCCGCAAATCGATCGGGATCAGAGAACCCGAGCGGAGGAAACCATGCGAAGCCCGAGCGTCCGCGCGATTGCTCTCGCGCCCGTCATCGCTGTCGCCCTGTTTGGTACCTGCACCGGCCTCGGCTGGGCCGGTCAGGTCCGTGGCACGGTAGGGATAACGGTCCGTGTCGTCGCATCCTGCTCCGCGGCCGCCGCATCGGAAAGCGATGTGACGGTCGGGGCGGCCTGCCCCCACGCCAGCGCACCGCTCGCCGTCATGACGGAATCCGTGGCCCCGGATGCGGCCCCTGCGGAAGCTTACAACGTCGATGAAGTTGCGGCGGGCGCAGACGTCCGGTACCTTACGCTGATCTACTGACTACCTTCGACGGCAATAGGTCCAGCACAGTTTTTTCTTCCGATTATGCTTGATAGAGCATATTAGGGTTCTCGATATCAACCTGCTGTGGAGCAACCCCGGCCAATGCTCGGCACCCGACGCCGTATGGGGCTTGGCATCTGCGGTGCGCTGCTCTCCCTTCAGGGGCGCCCTTCGCTCGCGGCCCAGGATCATTTCCAGGTTTGGCTCGCTGGTTTGCGCCGCGAGGCGCGGGGACAGGGGATAAGTACCCGGACCCTGGACGCAGCACTGGCCGGCGTTCGCCCCATACCCTCGGTGATCGAGGCCGATGTTCGTCAGCCGGAGCGACGGATCACGTTTGCGGAGTACCGCCGCCGCGTGGTCAGCGCAGACCGTATCGAACGTGGCCGCCAGATGCTGACCCTGCATCGGCAGCTGCTGACCGAGGTCACGGCGCGATACGGCGTGCCGGCGCAGGTCCTGGTGGCACTTTGGGGCATCGAGTCGAATTTTGGTGAGCGCCAGGGGACCTACCCGGTGTTTGCCGCCTTGGCGACGCTGGCGTACGACGGGCGGCGCGCCAAGTTCTTTCGCCGCGAGCTGCTGAGT
>JAPJRA010000188.1:0-4182 GCA_030824835.1 Geminicoccaceae bacterium
GCCGGCATTGGTGGAAAGGTTGCCGCCGATCTGGCAGGTGCCCTCGCTGCCCAGACTCAAGGGAAACAGCCGCCCGGCGGCGTCCGCCGCTGCCTGCACCGTCGCCAGCGTGCAGCCAGCCTCGGCCACCAGCCATTCGCCGGCCGGGTCGACGGCGCGGATGCGGCCGAGGCCGGAGAGGCTGAGGACCACCTGACGGCCGCTGCGGTCGGGAACACCGCCGCCGACCAGCCCGGTATTGCCCCCCTGCGGCACCACGGCGACACCATGCCGGTGGGCCAGCGTCATGATCTGCGCCACCTCGTCGGTGCTGCGCGGACGAAGCACGGCAGCGGCATGCCCCTCGACGGCCTGCCAGAAATCGATCTCGTGCGGCGCCATCGCGTCGGCCGCCTGGATGACGCGCTCGGCGCCGATGACGGCGGCGCATCCGTCGAGGAAGCCGGCCGGCAGCGAATGGGTGCCGGGTTGCGTGGACATCATGGCTCCGCCTGATTGCAGTCTCGGTTGGCACGGACGATAGGTAGACGGGAGCGTTGCGACAAGCGGCCCGGTGTTGACACCGTCCGAGCCCGCAGGTTACCGGAGCGCTCGCTCAAGGGGCATCGCCATGGAACTTCAGGATCTGCAGCGGGTCGTCGAGGCTGCATTCGACGATCGCGACAATATTGGGCCGGGCACCGGCGGTGAGGTGCGCAACGCCGTCAATTCGGTGCTGGACCTGCTCGACGGCGGTGTCGTGCGCGTGGCCGAGCCCGGGCCGGACGGGTGGACGGTCCATCAGTGGCTGAAGAAGGCCGTGCTGCTGTCGTTCCGGCTCAACGACATGAGCGTGATCCCGGGTGGACCTGGCGACGCGGTCTGGTGGGATAAGGTACCCTCTAAGTTCGATGGCTGGGACGAGAGCCGATTCCGTGCAGCCGCATTCCGCGCCGTGCCAGGCTGCATCGTGCGCCGCTCGGCCTATATCGCACCGGGCGTCGTCCTGATGCCGTCCTTCGTCAATCTGGGCGCGCACGTGGCAGCGGGGACGATGATCGACACCTGGGCCACCGTCGGCTCCTGCGCGCAGATCGGCAGGAACTGCCACATCTCCGGCGGTGCCGGAATCGGCGGCGTGCTCGAGCCGTTGCAGGCCGGGCCGGTGGTAATCGAGGACGACTGCTTCATCGGTGCCCGGGCCGAGGTCGCCGAAGGGGTGATCGTCGAGCGCGGTTCGGTCTTGTCCATGGGCGTCTACCTGGGCGCCTCGACCAAGATCGTCGACCGTGCCACGGGCGAGGTGCATCTCGGCCGCGTGCCGGCCTATTCTGTCGTTGTCTCGGGTTCGATGCCGGGTAAGCCGTTGCCCGACGGCAGCCCTGGGCCGAACCTGTACTGCGCGGTGATCGTCAAGCGCGTGGACGCCGGCACCCGGTCCAAGACCTCGATCAACGAACTGCTGCGCGATTGATGGACACCCTCGATCCGGTAGCCCTGACCCAGGCCCTGGTGCGCTGCCCCAGCGTCACGCCGGAGGCCGCCTCGGCCCTCGACCTGCTGCAGCAGGCGCTGGAGCCTCTGGGCTTCGTCTGCCACCGCCTGCGGTTTGATGGGGCTGGCACCTATCCCGTCGACAATCTCTTTGCCAAGCTGGGGCAGGGTGGCCGCCATTTGGCCTTCGCCGGTCATGTCGACGTTGTGCCTCCCGGCGAGCGGGCACGCTGGGATCTCGACCCGTTCGCCGGCGAGATCCAGGACGGCCGCCTGTTCGGCCGCGGGTCGGCCGACATGAAAAGCGGGGTGGCAGCCTTCGTCGCCGCCGTGGCCCGGCTGGTCGGCCAGGACGGCGCGCCCTCCGGCTCGCTCAGCCTGCTGATCACCGGCGACGAGGAGAACGAGGCCCTCAACGGCACGGTCAAGCTCCTCGCCTGGGCAGCCGAGCAGGGCGAGAAGTTCGACGCCTGCCTCGTCGGCGAGCCGACCTGTCCCGAGACGCTCGGCGACACGGCTAAGATCGGCCGCCGCGGCTCAGTAGTGGCCGATCTCGTCGTACGCGGCCGACAGGGCCACACCGCCTACCCGCAGCGCGCCGACAATGCGGCCCACCACATGGTGGCTGTGCTCAGCCGACTGCTGGCGACACCGCTGGATCAGGGCACCGCGTGGTTCGAGCCGTCGAATCTGCAGGTCACGTCGATCGACATCGGCAATCCAGCCGGCAACGTCATCCCCGGCGAGGCCAGAGCTCGGTTCAATATCCGCTTCAACGACCTGCACACGCACGCCAGCCTCGAAGCCTGGCTGCACGCGCAGATCGCACCGCTGGCCCCGGACTACGAGCTGAGCGTCGTCGGTAACGCCGAGGCGTTCGTCACCGCGCCGGGGGAGCTCAGCGAGCTGCTGGCGCGGAGCGTGGAAGCGGAGACTGGCATTCGTCCGAGCCTGAGCACCTCGGGTGGCACCTCGGACGCCAGGTTCGTCCAGCGCTACTGCCCGGTGATCGAGTTCGGCCTCGTCGGCACCACGATGCATCAGGCCAACGAGCACGTCACCGTCGCTGACATCGAGGGCCTGACCCGGATCTACCAGCGGTTCCTACAGCTGTTCTTCGCCGCCGCTTGATGCCCAGCTACGCCGAGATTCGACGCTCGATCGAGGCGGCGTGGCTGCTTGCGCGCGGTGACCAGCGCGGCATGACGCTGTTCGATCTTTCGGTCGATGGGTTCTGGCATTCCTTCGCTGCCGCGCTGCTGGTGGCACCTGCCTATGCGTTGGTCCTGGCCGACCAGTACGCACATCTTGGCTGGCCGGAATCGACTCTCTGGACGGCCCTGACCGAGACCATCTCCTATGTCGCCGGCTGGCTGGCGTTCCCGATTGCCGCCATCTTCCTGACCCGGCTCCTGGGCCTGGCCTCTCGCTACGTGCCGTTGATCGTTGCCAACAACTGGTCGGCCGTCGTCCAGATGGGCGTCTACACGGTCGTGGTCGTCTTCGGCACGCTGCTGCCGCCCGAGATGCGCGCCCTCGCCCTGCTGCTGACGACTCTGGCCGTCCTCGCCTACCAATGGTTCGTCATCCGCACGGCCCTCGGCACCAGCAGCGGAACGGCACTGGGCCTCGTCGTCATCGACGTCCTCTTGAGCATGGCGGTCAGCCGGGGGCTCGACGCTGTGCTGCAGTCGGGTTAGGGCAGGGGCGCATTGCCGGATAGCGGTAATCAGATCCAATGCTGTCGGGAAATCGTTTAGGATCCGCCCTGCAGCAGTGACCCTGTCTGAAACGTCGCCGCTTCGAAGAATAGCCCTTCCGCCGGGGCCGTCTGTCCGGCCGCACCCCGATCGCATGCGGCGAGCACGTCGCGCACGTGGCCGATCGGCGCCTTGCCTTCGCCCACCGTCTTCAGCGTGCCGACGATGTTCCTGACCTGATGGTGCAGGAACGAGCGGGCCCACAGGCGGCACTCGATCAGCTCGCCCCGCCGGGCGATGTGGATGCCGCCCATGGTCTTCACCGGCGAGGCCGACTGGCACTCGCTGGCCCGGAAGCTGGTGAAGTCATGCCGGCCGACCAGGGCCTGGGCCGCCACATGCATCCATTCCGCGTTCAGGGCGACGGGCACGTGCCAGACACGTCCACGCTCGAGGGTGGGCGGCCCGCGTCGATCGAGAATGCGGTAGAGGTAGGACCGGGACGTGCATGAAAAGCGGGCATGAAAACTTTCGGGGACCTCGCGCGCCGACAGCACGGTGACGGGAGCGGGTCGCAGATGGAAATTGAGCGCGCCCGACAGCCGTTCCGGTTGCCAAGCACGCGCGAGGTCGACATGGGCCACTTGGCCCAGGGCATGGACACCGGCATCGGTGCGGCCGGCGGCGAAGACAGTGACCAACTCGTCGGAGCAGCTGCGCAGGGCATCCTCGATCGCAGCTTGGACCGAAGGTCCGGTCGCTTGACGCTGCCAACCCTGGAAGCCCGCGCCGTCATATTCCAGCAGCAGCCGATAGCGCGGCATGGCTCAGTCAAGCCGTGTGCCTGTGGGTAGCGGAAAGCCACGCTGCAGCTCCTCGGGCGCCATGGCGCGGCGTCCGGCACGCTGGACCAGCGTGACGCGAAGCGCATCCCGGCCACAGGCGATCGTCAGCGGCGGTTCGATCAGCATGCCGGGCGAGGCCTCGCCCGGCATGCTGATCGAACCGC
>JAPJRA010000188.1:4192-6899 GCA_030824835.1 Geminicoccaceae bacterium
CCCCCCCCCGCCACGACGGTGCCTGCCAGCAGCGTGAGGCGCTCGCCCTTGACCTCGCACCAGCAGCCGGGAGCCGGGTTGAGCGCGCGGAGGCGACGCTCGATCAGTTCGGCCGGCTCGGCAAAATCCAGCCGACCCTCCGCGCGTGCCAGCTTGTGTGCATAGACGATGCCGGTGTCGGGCTGCGGGACGGCCACCAAGGTGCCGGCGGCGAGGCCAGCGACCACTGCCGGCAGCATCGCAGCGGCGAGTTCGGCCAAACGCTCGTGCAGCTCGGGAGCGGTGGTCGACGGTGCGACAGGCAGCGGGCGAATCGCGAACACCGGGCCGGTGTCGAGGCCTTCCTCCATCCGGAAGATGCTGATCCCGGTCTGCGTGTCACCGGCCAGCAGCGCGCGCTCGATCGGCGCCGCACCCCGCCAGCGGGGTAGCAGCGACGCGTGCAGGTTGATGCAGCCGAGGCGGGGGGCCGTCAGCACGGGGCGCGGCAGCAACAGGCCGTAGGCGCCGACCACTGCCAGATCGACGGCGAGAGCGGCAAACTCGGCTTGCACGACCGCGTCCCTCAACGTCCGCGGCGTGCGAACCTCGAGACCCAGGCGCAGCGCCTCCTCGTGCACGGCCGTGCGCCGCAGCTGATGGCCGCGTCCAGCCGGGCGCGGTGGCTGGGTATAGACCGCCGCCACCTCATGGCCGGCCTCGAGCAGCGCCGTCAGGCTGGGCAGCACGAAAGGCGTGGTGCCCATGACGGCAAGGCGCAGCCGGGCGGTGTCAGTCACGTGCGCGTTTCGTCTTGGCGAGCCGGCGGAGTATCATGTTGCGGCGCAGGGCGGAGAGATGGTCGACGAACAGGACACCGTCCAGATGATCGATCTCGTGCTGCACGCAGCGAGCCAGCAGGCCTTCCGCCGCCAGTTCCCGCGGCTCGCCATGCTGGTCCAGGTAGCTGACCCGCACGGCCTCCGGCCTGGTCACCTCGGCGAACTGGTTCGGCAGGCTGAGGCAGCCTTCCTCGGCGGTAGCCACCTCGTCCGAGCTCCAGTCGATGTCCGGATTGACCAGCACCAGCGGACGCCGCTCGTCGCCATCGGCGACATCGACCACGACCAATCGCTGCAACACGCCTATCTGCGGTGCGGCCAGGCCGATGCCGGGTGCCTTGTACATCGTCTCGAACATGTCGGCGGCGAGCTGGCGCAGCGCATCGTCGATCGTCTCGACGGGCTTGGCCTTGGTTTTCAACAGCGGATGCGGAGCCCGCAGGATCTCAAGCAGCGCCATGGTGCCTGCGTACGTCCAATGTCGTGAGATGTGGTCGTCAGGTAAGGATCTGCTGCCGGCCGGTCAAGCGACCCGCTGCCGGCCACGTAAGGCGGCGTCCAGCGTGCCGTCGTCGAGATAGGTAAGCTCGCCGCCGACAGGGACGCCGTGGCCCAGACGACTGACCGTGCAGCCCAGGGGTCTCAGCCGGTCCGCGAGGTAATGGCTCGTGGTCTGCCCGTCGACGGTGGCGCCGAGGGCCAGGATGACCTCGCCGATGGCCTGCTCCTGGACCCGCTGCAGCAGGCCGTCGATACCCAGCTCCTCCGGCCCGACCCCGTCGAGCGCGCGCAAGGTACCGCCCAGCACCTGGTAGCGGCCGGCGAAGATGCCGGCCCGTTCCATGGCCCACAAATCCTCGACATCCGCCACCACGCAGAGCATGCCCTGATCGCGATGCGGGTCGCGGCAGATCGAGCAGGGCTGGACGCTGTCGAGATTGCCGCACACGGCACAGGCCTGAACCGACGTGGCGCAGGTGTTCAGCGCGTCGGCCAGCGGCAGCATCAGCGTGTCCCGTCGTTTCAGCATGGCCAGCGCCGCCCGCCGTGCGGAGCGGGGCCCGAGCCCCGGCAGGCGGGCCATCAGGCGGACCAGACGCTCGATCTCGAGCGTCGCCATCAGAAGGGCAGCTTGAACCCTGGCGGCAGCGGCAGGCCGCCGGTGAGCTTGCCCATCTCGTCCTGCAGGTGCGCCTCGGTCTTGGCCTTGGCGTCGTTGCACGCAGCGACCACCAGGTCCTCCAGAATCTCCATCTCGTTGGGGTCCGCCAGGGACGGGTCGATCTTGATCTTGCGCATCTCGCCACGCCCGTTGAGCGTCACATTGACCAAGCCGCCACCGGCGGTCCCGGTCATTTCCATCTCAGCCAGCTTCTGCTGCATCTCGGTCATCCGCGATTGCAGCTTCTGCGCTTCCTTGAGCATGTTGCCCAGATTCTTCATGGTTCTTCGTTCCTTTCAGAAGATCGGCGGCCACCGGTCAGTCGCGCCGCGGGCGGATGTCGACCAGCGCTGCACCCGGAAACGCTGCTAGGAGCTCCTGCAGCGCCGGGTCGGCGGCGATCTCGGTGAGCCGTGCCCGCTTCGTGGCGGCCGCCTGGTCGGACAGGGTGGGCTCGCCGGTGGCACTGCCGACGGCGATGATCCATCGCCGCCCGGTGACGCGCCCCGCGGCCTCGCTCAGCCGCCCGGCGACATCCGGCGGCACCCCGGCCGCGAACCTGACCTCGAGACGCCCGGTTTCGAAACGGATCAGGTGCGCGCTTTGGTATAGCCATGCCGCCAGTGGCGCCTCGCCGCCATCACGCAGCGCGGTCACCAGTTCCTGGAAGCTGCGCGGCCCGTTGTCGACGGCCGCCTCCGCAACCGGCTCGGGTACCGGCGGC
>JAPJRA010000189.1 GCA_030824835.1 Geminicoccaceae bacterium
TCTCGTGGCCCAACAGCTCGCTGCCGGCGGAGCAGCTGGCCCGGCTGCACCATGGCCCGGCAGCGTCGCCGATGGCGCCCTCGAGGGCGTCGGGCGTGACCTCACCCAGGGCCAGCGCCACGCCGAGGGCTGCGGCCCCGCGCGACAGTGCCATCGAGTGCAACGTGTCGCGCGTTGCCACCGTGCCGCCTGCCGCCTCGACGGCGGCGATCCGAGGGGCGGTCAGCAGGGGGCATTTGACCTGAACGAAATGCACGTCGGCCAGATCGTCGATGCAGAGCTCGCTCAGGATGCGGTGCACCGCCCCGGCCACCGCCAGAGCCTGGTCGAGGCGGCCAATGGCGGCGGGTGGCAGATCGGCCGTGCGGATGCGGCCGACGGCCAGCGCCGTGCCGCCCGCCGGTGGCAAATCCGACTCTCCCACCTCGACCACGATCCAGTGCGGGCTCAAGGCGCCCTCGGTACCGCCGGACATCACCAGCGCCACATGGTCGGCGGCCCGCTGTCGTTGCAACCATGCCGTCAGGCTGGCGGTAGCGAAGCCACGGGTGAAGTCGTTGACGCAGCCATTGCCCTCGGTCTTGCCGAGGATGGCCACGATGGCGGCGGGGTCGAGATCGCCGCGCTCGACGGCGGCGGTCAGCCCGGACATGTCGTCCGGCCCGCCAGCGGCGATGCGGTGGACGCGGGCCTCACGCGCCATGACCGCTCACGGCAGCCCCGCCACGAAGGCGTCGGCGGTGGCGACGGCGCCGAACACGCCGCCCTGCATCTTGACCATCTTCAGCGCCGCCAGATGGTTGCCGTAATCGGTGGCGGCACAGCAATCCTCCAGCAGCACGCACTCGAAGCCGCGATCGTTGGCCTCGCGCATCGTGGTGTGGACACAGACGTCGGTGGTGATGCCGGCAAGCGCGATGTTCCGGATGCCGCGCTGCATCAGGATCAGCTCGAGGTCGGTGGCGCAGAACGAGCCCTTGCCGGGCTTGTCGATGATCACCTCGCCCGGCAGCGGCGCCAGCTCCGGGATGATCTCCCAGCCGGGCTCGCCGCGGACCAGGATACGGCCGCAGGGGCCGGGATCGCCGATGCCGGCGCCGATCCGCTGCGAGCGCCAGCGCTTGTTGGGCGGCAGGTCGGCGAGGTCCGGGCGATGGCCCTCGCGGGTGTGGATGACGTGGTAGCCCTTGCCCCGCATCGCCGCGAGCACCCGGCCGATCGGCTCGATGGGTGCCCGGGTCAGGCTCAGATCGTAGCCCATGCGGTCGACATAGCCGCCCGGCCCGCAGAAATCGGTCTGCATGTCGATGACGATCAGCGCCGTATTATCGGGCCGCAGATCGCCGTTCCAGGGCCAGGGATAGGGGTCGGCGGTGATGTAGTGCTCGGGCATCGGGCCGTTCCCGTGCTATGGGCAGGAGCAGATGGAGTGGGGCGATGGCGAGCGCAGACGAGCGGGCGAGGTTGCAGGCCGAACTGGAAGCGGCGGTCGACGAGGCGTTCTTGCGATATGGCGTATCGAGCCTGTGGTCGAAGCGTCGTCCGACGACGATCGTGCCGGGCATGGCCAGATCCATCGCCTATTCATTGAGGCGCGAGGCCCCCGCCCGGGCACGGCGCCTCGTCGAAAAGCTCGAGGACCTGGCCGATGCCCTTGACCCCGTTGCAGCGGCAGATTCTGTCGGTCATCGCTAAGCATCGGGACGCGGAGAGCTTCGTCGCGGGCGGTACCGTTATCCAACGAGCCGGAATTCGCCGATCGCGCGACATCGATATTTTCCACGACGCTGAGCAACGCCTGCGGCTCGCGGCGGCGGAGGATCTCGGCGCGTTGCGGTCCGCCGGCTTCGAAGTGTCCCTGGAGATCGACGGAGCGACGTTCGTCCGCGCGATCGTCGGCGCCGACGACGATCGCACCAAGCTCGAATGGGTCGTCGATTCGGAGTTCCGCTTCTTCCCCGTGATCCCCGACGACGAGTTCGGCTTCGTGCTCCACCCACTCGACCTCGCCACCAACAAGATATTGGCTGCCGCGTCGCGCATCGAGGTTCGCGATGCGCTCGACCTGCTCTGGGTGGACGAGCACGTTCAGGGCCTCGGCGCGATCGCGTGGGCCGCCGTCGAGAAGGATCCTGGCTGGATGCCGGACGGCGTGCTGAGCAATCTTCGTTGGCGCGCCCGTTACCAGGACTACCAACTGGCCGAGGAGGATTTGCTCGTCACGATCACCGCGGCCGAGTTGAACAACAGGCTGCGCGCGAAAATCGACAGGGCCGAGCGGCTGATAGCAATGCTGCCACGCGCGTTGGAGTACGGCTGCCTGCTCCGCCCCGACGGCACGCTCGCGCAACCCGACCCCGACCGTCCGGAGACGCTCGCCGATCTCGTCGTGCATCACGGCAGCCGTAAGGGTGCCTGGCCCAGCTCGCCCGAGATCGGCTCGGTCATGCTGCGCGAGCGCCGCTAGGCTCATTTGGTGATGCTCAGCTCGGCAGGCGCACCCTTGAGCTGGCCGGTGGCCGACGAGGTCAGGATCATGATGACCAGCGTCAGGACATAGGGTGCGGCGTAGAAGAGGTAGTAGCCGCCGGTGACACCCACGGCCTGGAGGGCGGGACCGAGCGCCCCGGCACCGCCGAACAGCATGGCGGCGAGGAAGCAGTAGAGGGGGTTCCAGCGGGCGAAGATGACCAGGGCCACGGCCATCAGGCCCTGGCCGGAGGACAGGCGCTCGTTCCAGCTGCCGGGATAGTAGAGCGACAGGTAGGCGCCGCCGACGCCGGCGAGGAAGCCGCCGACCGCGGTGGCGACGAGACGGATGGTGTCGACCGAGTAGCCCATGGCTCGGGCGGCGTCGGCGGAATCCCCGGTCATCCGCACGACCAGGCCGAGCTTGGTGTTGGCGAAGGCCCACCACATCGCGACGGCCACCGCGATGCCCACGAAGAACAGCGCGTTGATGTCCAGAGCGGAGCGGACCTGCTGCAGGTCGGACCACGCCCCCAGCGGGATCGACGGCAGCATCGGGGCGGAAGGCTGGATGAAGGGCTTGCCGAAATAGAACGCCAGGCCCGTGCCCAGCAGCATCATGGCGATGCCGATGGCGACGTCGTTGACCTTCGGGAACTTGCAGATCCAGCCGTGCAACGCCCCGAACAGCGTGCCGGCAACGCCGGCGGCGAGCACGCCGAGCCATGGCGAGCCGGTCAGGTACGAGGCGCCGTAGCCGACCATGGCACCGAGGACGAGCGTGCCCTCGAGACCCAGATTGATGCGGCCGCTCTTCTCGGTCAGGCATTCGCCGATGCTGACGAAGAGAAACGGCGTGCCGACGCGGATGGCACCGGCAAAGACCGCCAGGAGGACGGTCCAGGCGCCGAGATCGGTCTCGTTCATGCCGCGGGCCCCTTGGGCTGGAAGATGCGGAACCGCCCGTAGAGCGTCTCGCTGACCAGGATGGTCACGAAGATGATCCCCTGCAGGACCATGATCGTTGCGTCGGGCAACCCCATGCGGCGCTGGATCAGCCCGCCACTGGCGACGATGCCGCCGAAGAACAGGGCCACCGGCATGATCGCCACCGGGTTCTGCCGGGCGAGGAAGGCCACGAGGATGCCGGTGTAGCCGTAGCCGGCGACGAGCGAGGCGTTGGCGTTGCCATGGACGGCCGCCACCTCGAGCATGCCGGCGAGCCCGGCGCAGGCGCCGGCCAGGGCGCAGGCGGTCACCATCAGGCGGCCCACCGGCAGACCCTGGAGCATGGCGGCGCGGGCGTTGCCGCCGGTGATGCGGGCGGCGAAGCCGAACGTGGTGCGGCCCATCAGGATCCAGGCGCCGATGCAGGCGACGATGCCCACCACGAGCCCCCAGTGCACGTCCATGCCGGGAATGTTGCCCAGCATGTAGGCCTCGCCGATCGGGGCGGTGGAGGGCTTGTTGAGGCTCGCCGGGTCGCGCAGCGGGCCCTCGACGATGTGGTTCATGATCGCGATCGCGATATAGGCGATCAGCAGGCTGGAGATGGTCTCATTGACGCCGCGATAGTGGCGCAGCACGCCGACGAGCCCGATGCACACCGCGCCTGCGATCGCGCCGGCGATGGCCATGGCGAGGAGGACGATCGGCGCCGGCAGGCCCAAGAGCGGCAGGGCGATGGCGGCGGCGGCGAGGCCGCCCAGCACCAGCGCCCCCTCGCCGCCGATCACCACGAGCCCGAGCTGCGCCGGGATGGCGACGCACAGGGCGGTGAGCAGCAGGGGTGCCGCCCGCTGCAGCGTGTTCTGCAGCGAGAACCAGGTGCCGAAGCCGCCCGTGTACATCAGCTTGAAGAAGTCGACGGGCGACTTGCCCTGCACCAGCAGGAACAGGGAGAAGATCACCGCCGCGCCGACAAGCGCCAGCGCCGGGATGGCGACGGCCTCGATGGCGAGGCGGATCTTGGTGTCGAGGTCGGCCCGAAACGACGGCACCGCCGGGTCGAGTGTGCGATCGAGGGCCACGCTCATGGGCCGTTCCTCCGGCTGGCTCAGGACGTCGCGCCGATCACGCCTTCGACCAGGTAGCCCATGCTCTCGAGCTCGGGAGCGGTCTCGATGAAGGCCGCACCCTCCGGGATCACCACGTTGCCCTGGTTGTCCTTGAGCGGACCCTTGAACACGGAGTAGCCGCCAGCCATCATCTCGGCCTTGGTGGCGTCGGCCTGCGCGCGCGCGGCGTCGCCGACGGCCGGCCCATAGGGGCTGGTCTTGACGAAGTTCTCCGCCATGCCGCCGCGGACGAAGTTGGGCAGCGGCTCACCCTTCTGCAGCTTGTCCACGAACATCGCGTAGACCGTCGCCCAGTTCCATTCGGCACCGGTGAGGTAGCCCTTGGGTGCCAGCGCCGACTGGTCGGCATGGTAGCCGCAGGTGTAGATGCCGCGCCGCTCGGCGGTCTCGATTGCGACCTTCGGGCTGTCGACGTGGCAAGTGATGACGTCGATGCCCTGGTCGACGAGGCTGTTGACGGCCTCGGCCTCCTTGACCGGGAGCGACCAGTCGCCAGTGAAGATCACCTGCGTGGTGATCGACGGGTCGACCGAGCGCGCGCCCAGCGCGAAGCTGTTGACGTTGATCAGCACCTGCGGGATCGGCTTGGCCGCGACGAAGCCGATCTTCTTGGTCTTGCTGGTGTGGCCGGCGACGATGCCGTTCAGATACTGCGCCTGTCCGATATAGCCGAAATAGGAGCCGGCGTTCATCGGATGCTTGTCCTTGTTCCACATGCCCCCGCAGTGACGGAACTGGACGTCGGGATATTTCTCGCACATCTTCAGCATGTGCGGATCGAAGTAACCGAACGAGGTCGGGAAGATCAGGCTGGCACCATCCAGGTTGATCATGCTTTCCATGGTCTTCTGAACGTCGACGGTCTCGGGGACGTTCTCCTCCTCGATCACCGTGATGCCGGGCATCGACTTCAGGGTCGCGGCACCCTCGGCATGGGCCTGGTTGTAGCCGTAGTCGTCCTTGGGGCCGACATAGATGAAGCCGATGGTGAAATCCTCGGCGGCCGCGGCGCGGCGCGGCAGGAGTAGGCCCGGCGCTGTGGCGGCGGCGAGGCCGGCGGTGGAGGACAGCAGCAGGCGGCGGCGATCGAGCATCGGCATGCGATTTTTCCCTCGTTGTCCTCGGCTGGCGCCGGAACCGAACCTCTCGCCGGAGCAGAGCAACTGCCGTGCCAGAGCGCGATCCTTTGCCTGCTGGGCGGGCAGCCCGTGCTTACTGCCTAATCACAAGGCAAAGCGCCGAGATTGTATGCAATCCGGCGCATCATTCCGGGAGCAGGCTGACATGGGCGGCGACGACGCGCCAGCCGTCCGGCGTGCGCAGCCAGGTCTGGCTCTGGCGGCCCTGCCGGCCGGACTGCTTGCGGCGGTAGAGGGTGCTGGCCGTGGCGAGATCGCGGCCATAGGTCGTGATCACGGTCTGCGCGAGGTCGCGGTCGAGATCGACGGCAGGCCGAGCCTGGCGGAAGGCGGTGATCGCGTCCCAGCCGTACAGGTTCTCGGCAATGCCGTAGCGGATCGTGCGCGGGTCGTTCCAGAACAGCTCGGCCAGCACCGCGACGTCGTTCGTAACCAGTGCCTGCTCGTAGCGCCGGAACACGGCCTCGACCTCGGCCACCACCTCGGGAATGTCGATCTCCAGCATGCCCCTACCCCTCGCCCGGACGCGGCGCGCGCACGGCACCGCTGCGCTCGAGCGCGTCCGCGACCTTGAACAGCACGTCCTCTCGGCCGGGGGCGGCGATCAGCTGGACCCCGATCGGCAGGCCGCCCGGCAGCGGCACCGGCACCGCCAGCACCGGCAGGCCGATGCAGGAGATTGGCTGGGTGTAGACGCCCAGCATCGGCCGCAGCGGCAGCACCTCGCCGTCGACCTCGAGCGTCTGCTGGCCGAGCTTGGGTGCCACGCAGGGCGTGGCGGGCGCCAGGATCACGTCGACGTCCCGGAACAGCTCCAGCACCCGTGCCCGATACCAGGCGCGCACGCGCTGCGCCTGGATCAGCCAGGTGGCGGGAATGAGACTGCCGGCCAGGAAGCGGTCGCGGGTGCCCGGATCGAAGTCCTGCGGCCGGGTGATAAGGTCCGGGAGGTGGAGGTTCGCACCTTCCGACGCGGTGATGAGAAAGGCCGCGGCGCGACCGCGGGCGGCTTCCGGAATCGTGACCCGGCGGTCGCAGCCTAGGGCCGCGGCCACCGTGGCCACGGCGGCGAAGGCCTCGGCATGACCGCCGCGGGCGAAGTAGTCGTCGGCCACGGCGATCCGCACGCCGTCCACGCCCTGGCCGAGAAGCGGGCTCACGGGCTGGGTCGGCCAGGGGCGCTG
>JAPJRA010000190.1 GCA_030824835.1 Geminicoccaceae bacterium
GTTGGGTGGTTGCGGTTGGTACGGGATTTAGCTGGTACATGGGATCTGGCTAACGACTTTTGACCGGGGTGGGTGAACGTGACCGGGGTGGGTGAACGGCGGAAGCAGCAGGAAGCCAAGTGGAAGCCGTCTGATCGGGCAGCTTCCGCATTCTATCCCATGCGTTAACGCGGCTGCCGTTCCTTGGTGCCTGCACCTAGTGCTACCATCAGCCTGCGAGGCAGGCCACCGTGGATGGCTCATCCTATGACGAGCCGGCTTGGTCGCTCACTGGTGCCCGCTGCCGGACTCGAACCGGCACGCCCTTGCAGGCTCGGGATTTTAAGTCCCGTGCGTCTACCGATTTCGCCAAGCGGGCCCCGCAGTGGAATGGCACTGTAGCGAAGTGTCGATGCTCAGAACAGGTCGAGCACCTCGATTCCACGCTGATCGGCCTCCGTCATGATGGCTGCCAGCGCGGCCTCAATCGCCGCCGCATCGACGCTGCGCAGCACCAGGCTGGTGCCGAAGCGCTCCTGACGCATGAACGGATAGCTCCCGATCTCGACCGTCGGATGGAGCGCCTGGATCTCACCCAGCGGTTTGGCGATCTCGCCCTCGGGGCAGAACACGGTAATGGTCTTTGACACGACCACGGCTCCACCCTTGAGCCGCGGCCTGAGGCCGGCCCACATTGCCTGCAGGATCGAGGGCACGCCTGGCAGAACGTGGACGTTGCCGATGGTGAAGCCCGGCGCCACGCTGACCGGATTGTCGATGAGCTCCGCGCCTTCGGGCGTCTCGGCCATCTTCATGCGGGCCGGGTTGACCTTCTCCGGCGGATAGTAAGCCAGCAGGCGGCGCTCGGCCTCAGGATGGCGGCCGTAGGGCAGGTCGAAGGCCTTGGCGATGCTGGCCGAGGTTATATCATCGTGGGTCGGCCCGATGCCGCCGGTGGTGAAGACGTGATCGAACTTGCTGCGCAACGCGTTCACCGCCTCGACGATGTCCGCCTCGGCGTCAGGTACCACCCGCACCTCCCGCAGCTGGATCCCGGCCTCATTGAGCGCGGTCGCCAGAAAGGCCAGATTCGCATCCTGCGTGCGGCCCGATAGGATCTCGTTGCCGATGATGATCAGTGCCGCCGTGACCGTAAGCTCGCTCATGCTCGCCCTCCCCGATGCTTGCTGCGCGCCGATATAGCCTGCTTGTCCGCAGTGGACATAGGCGATCGATTCGGTTGAATTCAACTAACAGTTGATAATATGCTGTGCCCCCATAATTATGATTGAGGGCGGTATGGCGGACGACAGCGAGCGAACGGCGGTGGCCGCGGCCCTGGCCGAGGTCGGGCTGGCGCTGGTGGCGGATACCGGTGGTGAGGCATGGTTGGTAGAGGGAGACACCTTTCGCCATCGTGACCTGATCAAACGGCATGGCGGGCGGTGGAGTGCAACGCGGCGACGCTGGCAGTTCAGCTTCAACCCGCTTGCCGGCACGAGCTCCACTGCCCTGACAGCACAACCTCCAGGGTTGGCAGAAGACGGTACCATCGCGTTCCAGAGCTGGGGGAGCAAGCATTATCATGGCCATCGCGAGCGCCTTCGTCAGCGCTTCCTACAGGCCGGCAGCGACGGCATCGCCGACTACGAGCTGCTGGAACTCCTGTTGTTCTTCTCGATCTATCGCCGTGACACCAAGCCCATCGCCAAGGAAATGATCAAGGTGTTCGGTGGTCTGGGGGCCGTGCTGGCGGTCGACCCGGCCCGCTACGCCGAATGTCTGGGCGCGATACCCGACGATGCCGCAGCGGAGTTGCGCCAAACACGCGACGACGACCTCCTGTTCACGACGGTCCTGCTCAAGGCCGTCAACAATCTCTTCCAGCGGGTGTTGAAGGAAGAGATCAAGGACCGGCCGGTGATCGGCTCATGGACCGCGCTCCTGGAGTATTTGCAGTTGGTCATGCAGCATGAAGCGGCGGAGCACTTCCGCATCCTGTTCCTGGACCGCAAGAACATCCTGATCCGCGACGAGGTGCAGAGCCGCGGTACGGTCGATCACACCCCGCTCTACCCGCGCGAGGTTGTCAAGCGGGCCTTGGAGCTGGCCGCCTCGGCGATCATCATGGTCCACAATCACCCAAGCGGCGATCCCACGCCGTCGCAGGCCGACATCGACATGACCCGCCAAGTCATGAGTGCGCTGGCGCAGGTGAACATCAGTGTCCACGACCATATCATCGTCGGCAAGAATCGCCATACGAGCTTCAAGAGCCAACGACTTATATAGCCGTAATGGTTTGGTATGGCCGTCGATCGGCTCCGGTGGCCGAGGATGCAGTGGTGCACGTAGCGTGGCCAAGCAGCGTGCATTCCGAAACGGTAAATCCGCGAGGGACAAGACAGCGCTATAGTCTCCAAGGCGAATGATCATATTCGCATATGCGTTTAGCGATGGAGAGGTCACTGCCAAGCAGCCCCGTCAGGGATGGAACATGGCACCCCTTGTCGGACTTGGGTCGTTTGCCATGGGAAAGATTCTGCTGTTCATGCAGCCACTCGGAGCGGCAGCGCCCTAGCGGTTGGTACGAGTGCCGAGATCCCACATTATGCCAGCCCGGGCACCCGGACCGTCCAGCTCGACGGGGCTACGGTCGGTCAACGCCGGCGGTTGCTGCAGAACCACTCGGATGGACTGCCCCACGTCCGCGTTCTCGGCACCACCCGTGACGGCCACTAGCGCAAGAGCCCTCGCCGCTTAGCCGCACCGATCTGACGGGGTCAGCAAAGCAGATTCGACAACCGGGGTCCGAGGAAGATGCGGCGCAGCGCGAGCTGACCTTTGCGTATACCATATCTACCTGCGCGATCATAGACGAGTCGGCACGTGCTGCCGCACCGGCCGTGAGGTGCCATCGCCGAGCTCTTCAGCCTCTGTCTGCGATCGATGCGCGCAAGGTGCCTATCCACCCGGCAGGACACGTGGGCCACGCACGGTGCGAGCCAAGCGCTCCGCTGCCTGCTCGAGCTGAGCCAGATGCAAAAAGCTACTGCCATCGAGCGGACGGAAGTCCGGGTCGGCGGCAATGAAATGGAGGCGGCCGCCAGCGGCCACGGCAACCCCGACGCGGCAACGGTCGACGGCGACGACATAGGCGTCGGTGCTGGAATTCGGCATGTCCATGAATCCGGCAGCTGCCATACTGGCAGCGGCTTTACGCATTGCTGGCCATTTTGCCTCGCCGGGTAGGGCCTTGGGCGCCTGACATCGAGCGAGCAGCCATACGCATAGTGGCTCTTGCCGTAGCTGAGATCATGCCCTTCTCTCCGACGCAACTGACGCCAGTGAGGCTACAGCCCATTCGTTTCAGTATAACGACAACCATCCACTAAAATCATAGAGATACCAATAATCACATTCAGGCGGCCAGTATGTCAGTTAATAACAAGAAAGGAACGTATTTTATCAATGGTTCGATCGGGCATGGCTGTCCAGCATCAAGACGGCTATCCAGCGCACAGCATGTCAGATCCTCCTGCCACCGATCTGCCGGTCGAGGCCAGCCTGCCTGCGCTCCGCAAGGCGCTCGCCGAGCGTATGGCCGCGGTGCTGGAAGCGCCACCGGGTGCCGGGAAGACCACGCTCGTACCCATGCGACTGCTCGCTGAGCCCTGGCTCGCCGGGCGGCGGATCCTGATGCTGGAGCCACGCCGGCTCGCCACCCGTGCGGCGGCTACCCGCATGGCGCAGCTCTTGGGCGAAGAGGTCGGTGGCACGGTCGGATACGCGATGCGATTCGATCGACGGATCTCGCCACAGACGCGGATCGAGGTGGTAACCGAAGGACTGCTGACCCGCCGTCTGCAGCGCGATCCTGCGCTTGAGGCCTACGGCCTCGTGATCTTCGACGAGTTTCATGAACGTTCGCTCGACGCCGATCTTGGGCTCGCCCTGTGCCTGGAGGTGCAGGGCTCGCTTCGACCCGACCTGCGCCTGCTGCTCATGTCGGCGACGCTCGACGGTGCCGGGCTCGCCCGCCATCTCGGCAACGCACCAATCGTGCGCAGCGAGGGCCGGCAGTTTCCGGTGCGGGTGGATTATCTGGGCGGAGATCCGAGGGAGCCGCTCGAGCTGCGCACGTTGCGCGCCGTGGAGCACGGTCTGGCGGCAAATGCCGGCGGCCTGCTCGTTTTCCTGCCGGGTGCCGCCGAGATCAGGCGCACGGCCAACCTGCTGGAAACTCGGCTCCGCCGGCCGGGGTTGCGGATATGCCCGCTCTATGGCGATCTTTCGCGGGCGGCACAGGACGTAGCCCTTAGGCCGTCACAGGTCGGCCAGCGGAAGATCGTCCTGGCTACCAATATCGCGGAGACCAGCCTGACCATCGAGGGTATCGCCGTCGTCATCGATTCTGGCTTCGAGCGACGTGCCCGTTTCTCCGCGCGCACCGGCATGAGCCGGCTGGTTACGGCCCCGATCAGCCGGGCATCGGCCGAGCAGCGCCGTGGTCGTGCGGGACGCCTTGGGCCGGGCCTGTGCCTTCGCCTGTGGTCGGTCGAGGACGATCGCGGGCGACCGGTCCAGCGCACGCCCGAGATCGAGGATGGCGACTTGGCTCCCTTGGCACTGGAACTGGCGGCCTGGGGCGTGCGCGAACCGGGCACGCTCGGCCTGCCGACCCAGCCACCGCCAGGGCATTTCGCACAGGCGCGGACGCTGCTGCGCGAGCTCGGCGCGGTGGATCCAGCCGGCACCATCAATGCACACGGGCGGGCAATGGCCGAGCTGCCGCTGCATCCGCGTCTCGCTCACATGGTGCTGCGTGCCGGTGGGCACGGCATGGCCGGCACGGCCGTCGCCGTGGCGGCGCTCCTCAGCGGCAGGGATCCCGATCGCGACCGTACCGACGTTGATCTGGCGCGTCGGCTAGATTTGATGCTGCCCGCTTCCGAGGGCGAGCGGATCCGGGCGCAGCTGGCGCGCAGCCTCAAGGAGAAGCCCGGTCCCGTGCGTGCCGAGGAGGTGGGCGCGGTTATCGGATTAGCCTTCCCGGATCGGTTAGCCCAGGCCCGCGGCGGAACCAAAGGCACGTTTCGCCTCGCCAACGGGCGCGGTGCTGTGCTCGATCCGATCGACCCGCTTGCCCGCCATTCCTGGCTGGCGGTGGCCGAACTCGAGGATTCAGGGGTCGAAGCGCGCATTCGACTGGCGGCACCCATCACATTGGCGCAGCTGGAAGAGCTGCATGGTGAGCGGTTCACCAGCGAGGACGAGGTCAGGTTCGATCCGGGGGAGGAAGCGGTCGTCGCTCGCCGGGTGGTTCGCCTGGGCAGCCTCGTCATCAGATCGTCGGCGGACGCGAATGCCGATCCCGAGCGGATCGTCGGGGTACTGTGCGATGTTCTCCGCGCGCAGGGCATCGACCAGCTGCCCTGGACCGACTCGGCGCGTCAGCTGCAGGCGCGCGTGGCGTTGCTCCGGCGCACGGATCCGGCTCGCTGGCCGGATCTCGGCGATGCCGCTCTGCTGGAGGGGATGCACGAATGGCTGGCGCCGCATTTGGCCGGCATGCGCCGTTGGTCACAGGTGGCCGCTCTCGATCTGGGCGCCATCCTACGGGCGCGGCTGGACCATGCCACGCGCCAAGCGCTCGATCGGTTGGCACCCACCCACCTCGACGTACCGAGCGGTCGCGCCATTCCCCTCGACTACACGCGCGACCCGCCCGTGTTCGCCGTCAAGCTGCAGGAGATGTTCGGTGCGCTCCAGACGCCCACCGTCAATGCTGGCCGGACCAAGGTGATGCTGCAGCTCCTCTCGCCGGCCCGGCATCCCGTTGCGGTCACGCAGGACTTGGCCGGGTTCTGGGCGACCGGCTACGCCCATGTTCGCAAGGAGCTGCGCGGACGCTACCCGAAGCATCCCTGGCCAGAGGATCCGCTGCTGGCGCCACCGACCCATCGGACCCGCAAGGCCGGCGGCGCCCACTAGCCGTCGCGGCCGAAGACGCGCTCGAAGATGAAGTCCACATGCGCCAGATGGTGATTCAGGTCGAAGAGCTCCCCAAGGTGCGCCTCGTCGAGGCGGGCCGTCACCTCGGGATCGCCGGCCAGCAGCGTCAGCAAAGGCTGGCTGTGATGCCAAGCTTGCATCGCATGCTTCTGCACCAGCTCGTAGGCCGACTGCCGCGGCATACCGGCTTCGGTCAGCGCCAACAATACCCGCTGCGAGCTGTAGAGGCCGTGCGTGGCGTCCAGATTGCGCTGCATCTGCGCAGGGTAGACCACCAGTTGCCCGATCATGCGGGCGAGGCGGCTCAGCGCGAAGTCGGCGAGAATGCAGGCGTCGGGCAACATCACACGCTCGACCGAGCTGTGGGAGATGTCGCGTTCGTGCCAAAGGGCCACGTTCTCGAGCGCCGGGATCACCGCCGCGCGGATCATCCGGGCGAGGCCGGTCAGATTCTCGGACAGGACGGGATTGCGCTTGTGCGGCATAGCCGAGCTGCCCTTCTGGCCAGCCGAGAAATACTCCTCGATCTCGCGCACCTCGGTCCGCTGCAGATGGCGGACTTCGGTCGCCAGGCGCTCGATGCCGGCTGCCACCAGGGCGAGTGCCCCGGTGAACGCAGCGTGGCGGTCACGTGGGATTACCTGCGTGGAAATCGGCTCGGGGCGCAGCCCAAAGCGCTCCGCCACTGCTGCCTCGACGCGAGGATCGATGTTGGCGAACGTTCCGACGGCTCCCGACATGGCGCAGGTGAGGATCTCGGCGCGGGCCTGGACCATGCGCCGACGGTCCCGGTCCAGCTCAGCGAAGTGCCCGGCAAGCTTGAGCCCGAAGGTCGTGGGCTCGGCATGAA
>JAPJRA010000191.1 GCA_030824835.1 Geminicoccaceae bacterium
CCAGGCCCCAGGCGCCCAGCGTCGGGCTTTCCCAGTCGTCCTCGACGAAGCGCAAGTCGTGCAGCCCCGGATCGATGCCCAGCGCGTAGAGGCTCCGCAGGTACAGCTCCTGCAGGTCCGGCGGCGACGGCTTCATGATCACCTGGAACTGGTAGTAATGCTGCAGCCGGTTCGGATTCAGCCCGTAACGGCCGTCGGTCGGTCGCCGCGACGGCTGGACATAGGCGGCGTTCCAGGGCTCCGGCCCCAGTGCCCGCAGGGTCGTCGCGGGATGGAACGTCCCGGCACCTACCTCGATGTCGTAGGGCTGCAGCAGGACGCAGCCCTGCTCGCCCCAGTAGTGCTGCAGGCGGAGGATCAGGTCCTGGAAGCTCAAGGGGCGGTCAGCGGTCACGCGGGCGACATTTTCGGCGATTGCGGGGGCCGCAACCTAGGCAGGCGGCCCCGCGCGGTCAAGGCGAGCCAAGCCGTTCAGCCACGGCGGAACTGGCACTGCTCCGTGCTGCGGCAGGTGGTGCCGTTGGGCACGAACAGGCCGCAGCGCGGGCACTCCACCAGATCGGTGGCCTTGGGCCCCGCCGCGGGCGGCGCCGGCCTGGCACTGGCGGCGGCAAGCCTGCTCTGCATCTGCTGGTAGATGCGGTAGCCGCGCCAGGCGACGACGATGACGAGCAACGTCAACAGGATCTTGCTGAAGCTCAGAGTGAACATGCTTCCCACCAGCCTCGCGGCTAAAGTCCGAAGCGCTGCCAGTGGGCGCGCGCCTCGACGACCGCCAAAGCGTCTTCGAGCATATGCGCAGCCTCGCCGCGGAAACGCAATCGGCGCAGCCAGCCCCGCTTCGGGTTGGCGAGGGCCAGGCGGGCGTCCTTGCCGTAGCGCTGGCGGATGACGGCCCGGGCCTCGCCCAGCCCGTCGATCAGCCCGTGCTGCAGGGCGGCGTCCCCGGTCCAGATCCGGCCGTCGAACAGCTCCGAGTCGTGGCCGCGCAGCCGGTCGCCTCGCCGGGAGCGGACATGGGCCACGAAGCGCGCCAGAATGTCGCCGTGAATCTGCCGCAGCAGCGCCAGATCCTCGGCCCGCTCGGCACGGAACGGGTCGAGCAGCGCCTTGTGCTCGCCGGTGGTGTGCACCCGGCGCTCGATGCCGAGCTTGGCGATGGCCTCCTGGAACCCGAACCCGGCGCTGACGACGCCGATCGAGCCCACGATCGAGGACGGGTCGGCGAAGATCTCGTCGGCGGCGCAGGCCAGCCAGTAGCCGCCGGACGCCGCCACGTCCTCGACGAACGCCAGCACCGGCAGCCGCTTCTCCTCGGCCAGGGCGCGGATGCGGCCGGCGATGAGCGCCGACTGGACCGGCGAGCCGCCGGGGCTGTTGATCAGCAGAGCCACCGCCGGGGCGCGCTTGTGGGCGAAGGCCGCGTCGATGGCGCGCTCCAGCGTGGCCAGGGACAGCCCCCGCGCCCCGAAGCCGGCGCTGCCGATCACCCCGGACAGGCGGATCGCCGGGACCACGGGCGCGCGCAGCCGGCGGCGCAGGAATTTGGGCATCGGGAAGGAGAACATGCTGGGTCAGGACTCGCTGTTGGGCTCTGGCGCGTCAGAGAGGCAGGGACGCGCCGTCGCGAAGGATTGCCTCGGCTGCGGCGGTGAAACGGCCGTCGGCCGCGTGCAGGACGAGGCCGCGCCCGAGCCGCAAGGGCCCCCGCCCGGTCTTGCGCGCGGCCACGATCACGCGCTTGGCCGTGCTCGTGGTGGCATCAGGCCATAGCGGGCAGACAATGGCATCACCGGCGCGCCCCGCCAGCGCCGTCAGGATCACGTCCAGCTGATCGGCGCGGTGGATCAATGTCAGCCAGCCGCGCGGCCGCAGACGGGCGAGGCAGGAGGCGATCCAGCTGGGCAGATCGTGCTCGGCCAGATGGGCCGCCCGCCCGGTGCGCGTGCGCGGCGGCGTGGCGCTGCCGCTCGCGTGGAACGGCGGGTTGGTCAGCACCTGATCGAACGGCATCGCCGTGATCGCGGCGGGCGGGTCGAACAGATCGCCCGCCACGAGCTGCAACCGGCCGGGATCGGCGCCGGCCGCGTAGTTCCGCTCCGCGATCGCCAGCAACTCCGGGTCGCGCTCCAGGCCGACGATCCGGCAGTCCGGCACTCTCGCGGCCAGACACAGTGCCGCAGCCCCGCTCCCGGTGCCGGCGTCGAGCACCAGGGCACCCGGTCCGGGCGCGACCGCCGCCGCCAGCAACACGGGATCGATCGCGGCCCGATAGCCGTGCCGCGGCTGCCAGAACCGGACGCGGCCGCCGAGCAGACGGTCCTCGGTCAGGTCGATTTCAGTCAGGCCGGGCATCGGTTCCAGCCGCCGCCGCGGCCTCGAGCAGGAACAGCGCCCGCTGCCTGTCCTCGTCGAGCACCAGCACGCGACGCGGGAACGCGCCGATCCCGCCCTCGATGCTGCTGATGTGCGTATCCGCCAGCAGAAACGGGATCCCTTCCGCCGTCAGCATGGCCTGTACCCACGAGAGGTGGACAAGATCGCTGCTGCGAACCAATTCGACCAAGTGCGCGTACCTGTCTCTGGATGCCCCGGGGCCGTGGGTTTGCTATCCCTCGGGGTGCGTGATAGCAACGCTGTTAACGTAAGGCCAATGCGGGCGGCATGCTCGTACAAGGGAGAACGCTGCTTGACCGCTCTGCCGGCCGCGCATCTGTCCGAGGAGAGTTCCGCCGACAAGCTCGAGGGCATCCGGGCGCTCGTCGACGGAGAGCTCCAGGAGGTCAACCGGATCATCCTGGACAAGATGCGCAGCGATGTCAGCCTGATCCCGGAGCTGGCACGCCACATCATCGCTGCCGGTGGCAAGCGGGTGCGCCCGATCCTGACCCTGCTCTCGGCACGGATGTGCGGCTATCGCGGCACGCGCCAGCTCGGGCTCGCCGCATGCGTCGAGTTCATCCACACGGCGACCCTGCTGCACGACGACGTCGTCGACGGCAGCGACCTGCGCCGCGGCTCCTCGACCGCGAACGCGGTCTGGGGCAACAAGGCGCCGGTGCTGGTCGGCGACTTCCTGTTCAGCCGCGCCTTCCAGCTGATGGTGGCCGACGGCAACCTGCGGGTGCTGGAGATCCTCTCGGGCGCCTCGGCGGTGATCGCCGAGGGCGAGGTGCACCAGCTGATCACCGCCAACGACACCGCCTCCACCGAGCAGGACTATCTGGAGGTGATCTCGGCCAAGACCGGGGCGCTGTTCAAGGCCGCCTGCCAGATCGGTGCCGTGGTCGGCGAGCGGCCGGAGGCCGAGGAGATGGCGCTCGCCAGCTACGGCGACAATCTGGGCATCGCCTTCCAGGTGATCGACGACGCGCTGGACTACAGCGCCAAGCAGGCCCTGCTCGGCAAGAGCGTCGGCGACGACTTCCGCGAGGGCAAGATCACGCTGCCCGTGCTGCTGGCCTTCGCCGCCGGCACCGACACCGAGCGCGCCTTCTGGCGCCGGGTGCTCGAGGACCTGGACCAGGGCCCGGGCGACTTCGAGCACGCGCTGGAGCTGATGGGCCGGCACGGTGCCATCGAGGCCACCGTGGCGCGGGCCGAGACCTATGCCCACACGGCCCGTCAGAGCCTGGCGGTGTTCCCCTACTCCCGCCACAAGCAGGCCATGCTCGACCTGCTCGATTTCTGCATCGCCCGGGCCTACTAGGCCGGCATCACTGGCACGCTCCTTGCTCCACCTGGCGGCAGCGCAGGGCATGCGGCGCAGCAGCGCCGGCATCCTGCGCCTCGCCGGGAAAAGAGACGGGGCTTGCAGACACATCATGAGCTGATCGTCATCGGCAGCGGCCCCGCCGGGCGCCGGGCCGCGATCCAGGCGGCCAAGCTGGGGCGCAGGGTGGTGGTGGTGGAGAAGGGCCGCCGGGTCGGCGGCGTGTCGGTGCACACCGGCACCATCCCCAGCAAGACCTTGCGCGAGACCGTGCTGAACCTGTCCGGCTGGCGCGAGCGCGGCTTCTACGGCCGCGCCTACCGGGTCAAGAAGGACATCGCGGCCGAGGACCTGCGCAACCGCCTGCTCATCACCTTGAGCCACGAGGTCGAGGTGCTCGAGCATCAGTTCGCCCGCAACCGGGTGCAGACCCTGCAGGGGACCGCGCGCTTTCTCGACCCGCAGACGATCGAGGTCGCCGTCGAGAGCGGCGAGCTGCTGACGCTCACCGCCGACCGCTACCTGCTTGCGGTGGGCACCCGACCGCATCGGCCGGCCTCGGTACCGTTCGACGGCGAGCGCATCCTGGACAGCGACGAGGTGCTGGACATCACGGACGTGCCCCGCACCCTGGCGGTGATCGGGGCCGGTGTGATCGGGGTCGAGTATGCGACGATCTTCAGCGCGCTCGACGTGCCGGTGACGCTGATCGAGCCGCGCGCGTCGATGCTCGACTTCATCGATCGCGAGCTGATCGCCGACTTCACCCACCATCTGCGCGATCGCGGCATGGTCATGCGCTTCGGCGCCGCGATCGAGCGCATCGAGCGCCTGCCCGCGGGCGCCTGCCGGGTGGCGCTCACCGGCGGGCGGACGGTGACGGCCGACATGGTGCTCTATGCGGCGGGCCGTGTCGGCGCCACCGACAGCCTCAATCTCGAGGCCTGCGGGCTCGATGTCGATAGCCGGGGCCGGCTCAAGGTCGACGGCCGGACGTTCCAGACCAGCGTGCCGCACATCTACGCCGCGGGCGACGTGATCGGCTTCCCGAGCCTCGCCTCGACCTCGATGGAGCAGGGCCGCATCGCCGCCTGCCACGCGTTCGGCGAGCGGATGCATGCGGCACCCGAGTTTTTCCCCTACGGCATCTATTCGGTACCGGAGATCTCGACCGTGGGCCTGACCGAGGAGGAGGTGCGCGAGCGCGGCATCGCCTACGAGTGTGGCATCGCCCGCTTCCGCGAGACCTCGCGCGGCCACATCATGGGCCTGAGCTCCGGCATGATGAAGATGATCGTGGCGCTGGAGGATCGCCGGCTGCTGGGCGTGCACATCGTCGGCGAGGGTGCGACCGAGCTGATCCACATCGGCCAGGCGGTGCTGAACCTGGGCGGCACCGTCGATTATTTCGTCGAGAACACGTTCAACTACCCCACGCTGGCCGAGGCCTACAAGATCGCCGCCCTCGACGCCTGGAACCGCATGGCGCACTAGGGATTGGCCGCGCAAGCCGAGCCGAGCTGCCGCACGGTGGCGTGGTCGAGGGTCACGCCGAGTCCGGGTCCATCGGGCACGCGCAGCATGCCCGGCTCGGCGAACAGGTCGTCGGTCACGATGTCGGCGGTGCTGCCCATCGGGCGGAGAGAGCCGATCTCGCAAGGGAAGACGAGGTTGCCGGCCACCAGGCCCAGATGGGCCTCGGCGGCGGCAGCCAGGCCCATCTCGAACACATGGCCGAGCACGCAGGCGATCCCCGCCGCTTCCAGCGTACGGATGATCGCCGCGGCGCCGGTGAGGCCGTGCTTGGTGACCTTGACCTTCACCCGCTGCGCCGCCGCCAGGCGGATGACCGTCACGGCATCCTCGAGCGTCGCCACCGAGTCGTCGGTCATGACCGGCACGCCGACGGCCGCCTGCACCGCGGCCAGGCCCAAGAGATCGCCGCGCGGGATCGGCTGCTCGACATGGTCGGGCGCAAAGCGCTCGATGGCGCGGATCAGCCGGATCGCGTCCGCCGGCCGGTAATGGTCGTTGGCGTCGACGCGCAAGGCGACGTCCGGCCCGACCGCCTCGCGCACGGCCTGCACGCGCGCCACGTCCAGCGCCACCGTCTGGCCGAGCTTCAGCTTGATCGTGCGCAACCCCTGCTCCGTCTGGTCGACGGCCATGGCGGCCATGCGGTCGGGCGCCTCGATCCCGATGACCGGCCCGATCACCGGCACCTCCCGGCGCTGGCGGCCACCCAGCAGATCGTGCACCGGGATGCCCAGATGGCGAGCCTGCAGATCGTGCAGGGCCACGTCGACCCCGGCCCTGGTCCACGCCCGGCCCTTCAGCACGGCGGCGACCAGGGCATTGGCCCGCGCCCGCTCCTCGATCGGCACGCCGATCAGGGCCGGGGCGACGAACCGCCGGACGGCACCCACGATCTCCTCGGTGAACTCCTCGGGCTTGCCGGGCGGGGCCGACACGATCTCGGCCCACCCTTCGAGACCGGGCTCGCTGGTGCGCAGCCGCAGCAGCACGGAGTGATGGAGCCTCGTCGCACCCTCGGAAATGCGGAATGCCCGCAGGCCGGTGACCGCCACGGGGATGGCATCGACCGCGGTGATCTCGGGCCGCACCGGCATCAGTTGGTCCTGGGCGCCGGCAGCAGGGATCGGTAGGCGACCTCCTGCCCTTCCAGGAACGCCGTGAACTCCGCCCCGGCCAGCGGCTTCAGGGTGCCGAGATTCTTGTCCATGAACGCCGCCACGCTCGGCGAGCGGATGGCCTGCTCGAACACGCCGTGCCAGTAGGCCACCGTCTCGGGCGGGACATGCGCGGGCATGGCGATGCCGCGCCACATCTGGAACGTGGCCGAGTCGAGCCCCTGCTCCTTCAACGTCGGTACCTGATCCAGGGCGGCCAGACGGGTTTCGCGCATGATGCCGAGTGGCTGCAACATGCCGCTCTGGATGTAGGGCAGAAATTCCAGGGGGTTGCCCGCCGCGGCGTCGATATGCCCGCCCAGGACGGCGGTCAGCGCCTCGGCCCCGCTATTGAAGCGGATGACATTGAGATCGACGCCGCCGGCGCGCTCGAGCAGGGCGATCGCCAGATCGTCGGCCGTGCCCGCGGAACCCATGGTG
>JAPJRA010000192.1 GCA_030824835.1 Geminicoccaceae bacterium
GCGCTCGGCGACCTCGCCCACAACGAGGCCAATTCGCTGGGCAACGCCGACCTCACCAAGCCCGATCCGCTCGCGGGCTACCGGGCGCTGGCGCGCCAGGTGGCGCGTGCCGGCATCCGGCGCGTCACCGGCGACGTCATCATCGATGACCGCCTCTTCCAGCCCTATTTGTTCCGCGACGAGTTCAAGCTGCGGCCGATCTTCATCAACGACGATGTCGTGGACGTGGCGATCAGGCCGACCACACCGGGCAAGCCCGCGGCGGTGGAGGTGCGCCCGATCTCGTCGGCGCTGCTGGTCAAGACGCCGGTCAGGACGGGCAGGCGCGGCTCGTCGCTGGCGCTGTCGGTCAATCCGCAGCTGCCGCAATGCATCGGCAGGCCCGGCTGCACGGCCACCGTGTCGGGCTCGGTCCCGGTCGATCTCGTCCCACCTTTGACGGGGAAGTTTCCGCTGGTCCGGACCGTGCGCATCGTCGAGCCCGCGAACTATGCCCGCACGGTGCTGATCGAGCTCCTGCGCAAGAATGGGGTCGAGGTCGACGCCGCCACCGACAAGCCCAATCCGGCACGGCTCCTGCCACCGCAGCGCCACTACCCGGCCCGCACCAAGGTCGCGGAGCTGAGGGGCCTACCCTATGCGGACAGCGCCAAGCTCGTGAACAAGGTCAGCTACAATATCGGCGCGGATACCAGCCTCCTGCTGTTCGGGCTGACCCAGGGCGTCGACAACATGGATGCGGCGCTGGCCAAGGAGCAGGGTGTCCTCGCGTCGCGCTACGGGATCAAGCCGGGCGAGTATGACTTCGTCGACGGCTCCGGCGGCGGCGAGACCAGGGCCTTGAACCGGGCGGTCACGCGTATGCTCAACGTGATGAGCCGGAGCGCCGCCTTTTCCGCCTACCTCGACAGCATGCCCATTCTGGGCGTGGACGGCTCGCTCGCCATGGTGACGGACTACCAGTCCAATCCTTCTCTCAAGGGTGCGACCGGGCAGGTCCGGGCAAAGACCGGCACCTACGTCAACGAGACGGGAACGGCGCTCAAGGCGCAAGCCCTCGGGGGCTACGTCACGACGAAGGCCGGGCATCGGCTCGCCTTCCAGCTCGTGGTCAACAACGTCCCGATCGCGGGTCTCGACGACGTCGTCCAGGCGTTCCAGGATCAGGGTCGGGTGTCGGCGATCCTCTGGCGCGACTTCTGATGCGGCGGGCGTCGGTGACGGCGCCCCGACCTCCCTATCCCGTCGGCGTCTCCTGGCGCGCCGCGCTGATCGCGTGCACGCAAGCGACGGCGCTCATGTTGACGATGCCGCGGCTGGTGATCGACGGGTTCACGATGTGCGCCGGCTGCAGCGGGCCGATCAGGATCGGGCCGATGGTGATGGAGCCGGTCACCGCCTTGAGGAGATTGTAGGCCGCACTCGCCGCATCGAGGTTGGGCATCACCAGCAGGTTAGCCACGCCCTTGAGCGTCGCGTTGGGCAGCAGGCGCTCGCGCACCACCGCCTGCAGGGCGCTGTCGGCCTGCATCTCGCCGTCAACCTCGAGCGTCGGCGCCATCTGCCGCAGCATCGCCAGGGCCGCGCGCATCTTGATCGACGACGGCGTGTCGCGGCTGCCAAAATTGCTGTGGCTGATCAAGCCGACCTTGGGCTCGATGCCGAAGCCGCGCACGATCTGGCTGGCCTTGACCGCGGTTTGCGCGATCAGCTCCGCGCTCGGGTCGAAGCTGACGCTGGTGTCGGCGATGAACAGCGCCCCGGCATCCAGGACCAGCGCATGCACCGTGGAGGCCTCGTGCATCTCCGGCCGCAGGCCGATGACCTCGACGATGTGGCGGAGATGGCCGGCGAGCTCGCCGACCGGGCCCGCCAGCATGGCGTCGGCCTCGCCGCGCGCCAGCATCACCGCGGCGATCACCGTGCGCCGGGTCCGCAGCCGCTCGCGCGCCGTCTGCGGCGTCACGCCCTTGCGGCCCAGCCGGTCGAGATAGAACGCCACGTAGTCGTTGTAGCGCGGGTCGCTCGCCGGGTTGCACAGCTCGTAGTCCTGGCCCAGGCGGAGCTTCAGGCCCAGCCGCTCGACCCGGGCCTCGATCACCTCCGGCCGGCCGATCAGGATCGGCCGCGCCAGCCGCTCCTCGACCACGATCTGCACCGCGCGCAGGACCCGCTCCTCCTCGCCGTCGGTGTAGACCAGACGCTGCGGGTTGCCGCGGGCGGCCTCGAAGATCGGCTTCATGAACAGGCCGGAGCGGATCACCCGCTGCGACAGGCGCTGCCGGTAGGCATCGACGTCGGCGAGCGGCCGGGTGGCCACACCCGTGGCCATCGCGGCCTTGGCCACCGCCACCGGCAGATCGACGATCAGCCGCGTATCGAACGGCTTGGGGATCAGATAGTCAGGACCGAACTGCAGGTCCTCGACGCCGTAGGCGGCGGCGACCGATTCCGGCGGTGGGATCCGCGCGAGGCCGGCCAGCGCGTCGACGCAGGCGATCTTCATCTCCTCGTTGATCGTCGTGGCGCCGACGTCCAGGGCGCCGCGGAAGATGAACGGGAAGCACAGGACGTTGTTGACCTGATTCGGGTAGTCCGAGCGCCCGGTGGCGATGATGCAGTCCGGGCGGACCTCCTTGGCGAGCTCGGGCAGGATCTCCGGGCTCGGGTTGGCCAGGGCCAGGATCAGCGGGTTGGGCGCCATCCGCGCCACCATCTCGGGCTTCAGCACGCCCGCGGCCGACAGGCCCAGGAAGATGTCCGCTCCCTCGATCGCCTCGGCCAGCGTGCGCATCGATGTGGGCTGGGCATAGCGCGCCTTCCACGGGTCCATCAACGTCGGCCTGCCCTCGTAGACCACGCCGTCGATGTCGGTCACCAGGATGTTCTCGCGGCGCATGCCCAGGCTGACCAGCTGGTTCAGGCATGCCAGCGCCGCCGCCCCGGCGCCGCTCGCCACCAGGCGCACGGTCTCGATCGACTTGCCGACCAGATGCAGCCCGTTCCTGACCGCGGCGGCGACGATGATCGCGGTGCCGTGCTGATCGTCGTGGAAGACCGGGATCTTCATCCGCTCGCGCAGCTTGGCCTCGACGATGAAACATTCCGGCGCCCGGATGTCCTCCAGGTTGATGGCGCCGAAGGTGGGCTCCAGCGCGGCCACGATGTCGACCAGCTTGTCCGGGTCGCGCTCGTCGATCTCGATGTCGAACGCATCGATCCCGGCGAACTTCTTAAACAGGACGGCCTTGCCCTCCATCACCGGCTTGGAGGCCAGCGGGCCGATGGCACCCAGCCCCAGCACCGCGGTGCCGTTGGTCACCACGGCCACCAGATTGGCCCGGGACGTCATCTCGGCGGCACTGACGGGGTCCGCCACGATCAGCTCGCAGGCCGCGGCCACCCCAGGGGAGTAGGCCAGCGACAGGTCGCGCTGCGTCGCCAGCGGCTTGGTCGCGACCACGGCGAGCTTCCCCGGCACCGGATACCGATGGTACTCGAGCGCCTCCTCCTGCAGTCGGTCCGACATCGTTCCCCCCTGCCCGCTCGGCATGTGCCCGCCGTCACCGCGGCGGCGTTGCGACCCGTGGCGCTGGTGGTAGGTCATGCTGAACCGCGAGGCAATGGCGCAACCAGCGCACCAAACACGACAATGACAATTGCATGTTGTATGAGCATTTGCCTGCCCGTACGCTTACCGGCGCGCAACAATCAAACACCAGGGAGGGCGCCGATTGGGGAGAACCGATCGCAAGTTCGATCTCGCGGCGCGGGCGGCCTGGCTCTACTATGTCGCCGCCAATACGCAGGACCAGATCGCCGAGAAGCTGAACGTGTCCCGGCAGGCTGTTCAACGGCTGGTGTCGCTCGCGGTGAGCGAGAAGCTGATCAAGTTCCGTCTCGACCATCCCCTGGCACGGGGCATGGCGCTGGCGCAGGCGCTGCACGACCAGTTCGGCCTCGCCGTTTGCCGGGTCGAGCCCGCCGACCCGGCCGCCGACAGCGCCATCCCCAGCATCGGTATCGGCGCCGCCGAACACCTGGCCACCTACCTCGCGCAGAAGTCGCCGTTGGTGTTGGCGTTCTCGACCGGCCGCACCTTGCGGGCGATGGTGGACGAGCTGCCACCCATGAGTTGCCCGCAGCACAAGCTGGTCTCGCTGGTCGGCGCCATCTCGCGCGACGGCCAGGCCAGCTCCTACGAGGTGGTCATGCGGCTGGCGGAGCGGACCGGCGCGCAATGTTTCCCCATGCCCACGCCGGTGATCGCCAGTACGGTCGAGGAGCAGCGGCTGCTGCAGACGCAGCGGTCCTACCAGGTCATCCGCGAGCTGGCGACCGAGGCGACCGCGGCCTTCGTCGGCGTTGCGCAGATCTCCTGGCAGGCGCCGATGCATCAGGACCATTTCGTGACCGACCAGGAGATCGTCGAGCTGATCGACAAGGGCGCCGTCGGCGAAATCGCCGGTTGGGCCTTCGATGGTGCCGGTCGGGTCATCGACAGCGCCAGCAACGAGCGCCATGCCGGCCTGCCGCTCGCGGATCTGGCGCACACGCATATCATTGGGGTTGCAGGCGGCGCCGAAAAGGTGTTGGCAATTCGGTCCGCCCTGCGCGGTGGTCTGTTGAGCGGTCTGATCACCGACGAGCGCACGGCGGAAGCCGTGCTTCAGGCCGGGAAAGGGCTTGACTGAAACGCGCAGGAATGGGACGTTCGCCCACGAGGCGAGCATTCGCTCAAAAGTACAAGGGAGGGCAAACGATCATGCTGAAGCCAGGAATCCTTGCCGCCGTCACCGCTGCCCTGCTCGGGGCCAGCGCCTTGGCGCAGGCGGAGACCGTGACCATCGCCACGGTCAACAATGCTGACATGATCAACATGCAGAAGCTGGCGCCGAAGTGGGAAGAGGCCACCGGCAACAAGATCAACTGGGTCGTGCTCGAGGAGAACGTGCTCCGCCAGCGCGTGACCACCGACATCGCCACCAAGGGCGGCCAGTTCGACATCATCACGATCGGCTCGTACGAGGCGCCGATCTGGGGCAAGCAGGGCTGGCTGACGGCGCTGAACGACCTCGGCGACGACTACGGCTACGACGACCTGATCCCGTCAGTGATGAACGGCCTGTCCTACGACGGCAAGCTCTACGCCGTGCCGTTCTACGCCGAGAGCTCGTTCACCTACTATCGCAAGGATCTGTTCGAGGCGGCCGGCATCAAGATGCCCGACAAGCCGACCTACGACCAGATCTCCGAATATGCCGCCAAGCTCACCGACAAGTCGAAGGAGCAGTACGGCTTCTGCCAGCGCGGTAAGCCCGGCTGGGGCGAGAACATGGCCTTCGTCGGCCCGATGGTGAACGCCTTCGGCGGCCGCTGGTTCGACATGGAGTGGAAGCCGCAGCTCACCAGCGAGCCCTGGAAGGCAGCGGTCAGCTACTACGTCAAGAACATGAACGAGTACGGCCCGCCGGGTGCGACCAGCAACGGCCACAACGAGAACCGGGCGCTGTTCGCCACCGGCCATTGCGCTCTATGGGTCGATGCCACCTCGGCCGCCGGCTACATCTTCAACCCCAAGGAAAGCCAGGTCGCCGACAAGACCTGGTTCGCGCCGGCACCGATCGAGGTCACCAGCAACGGCTCGGGCTGGTTCTGGGCCTGGGCCTTGGGCATCCCCAGCACCTCGCAGAAGGCGGACGCCGCCAAGTCGTTCGTGAAGTGGGCGACCTCGAAGGAATATATCGAGCTGGTCGGCGAGAATATCGGCTGGGTCGCGGCACCTCCGGGCACGCGCAAGTCCACTTATGAGAACCCGAACTACAAGAAGGCGGCGCCGTTCGCCGACGTCGTCTACGAGTCGATCGCCAGCGCCGACATCACCAAGCCCACCAAGGACGAGGTCCCCTATATCGGGATCCAGTACGTGGCGATTCCCGAGTTCCAGGGCATCGGCACCACGGTCGGGCAGCAGATCGCGGCCGCCCTCGCCGGTCAGGTGACCGTCGACCAGGCGCTAGAGACCGCCCAGCGGGCCGCCGAGCGGACGATGAAGCAGGCCGGCTACCCCAAGTGAGCTGAGCTTCGAGTGCGGCGGGCCCTCGGGCCCGCCGTGCGTTTCATCCCTTGCAGCCGTGAGCAACCGAGATGGCGAGTACCTCCACCGCCACAGCTACAGCCGTTGGCGCCGGCCCAGTTTCCAAGCGGAACATCAACACCAAGCCGCTGGTGGCGCCTTCGGTGATCGTCCTCTTCCTGTGGATGATCGTGCCACTGGCGATGACGCTGTGGTTCTCCTTTCAGTACTATAACCTGCTGGATCCGACGACGAGTGGCTTCGCCGGATTCGACAACTATACCTACCTGCTGACCGATCCGTCCTTGTGGACGGCGATGGCCAACACGCTGTTCCTCGTCTTCTGGGTCTTGGTGATCACTGTCGGCCTCGGCACGCTGCTGGCCGTGCTGTTCGACCAGGATTTCTATGGCCGTGGCGTCGCCCGCCTGTTCGCGATCGCACCGTTCTTCGTCATGCCGACGGTGAGCGCGCTGATCTGGAAGAACATGCTGATGCATCCGGTCAATGGCCTGTTCGCCTACTTCGCGCGACTGTTCGGGCTGCAGCCGATTGACTTCTTCGGCTCGCTGCCGCTGACCTCGGTGATCGTCATCGTCGCCTGGCAGTGGCTGCCGTTCGCGCTCCTCATCCTGCTCACCGCCATCCAGTCCCTCGATTCCGAGCAGAAGGAAGCGGCCCGCATGGACGGTGCCGGCCCCTTCTCGATGTTCTTCTTCATCATCCTGCCGCATCTCGGCCGGGCGATCAGCGTCGTCATCA
>JAPJRA010000193.1 GCA_030824835.1 Geminicoccaceae bacterium
CCGTCGTACCGACCATGCTCCGGATGGTCCGTCGCTGACCTACCGCGTGCAGGCGATGACTGGCGGATCGTCGACGGCGACCGGGCGCAACAGCAGCCGCGCCGGATCCAGCGCCAGGATCTCGGTGGCATCGGGCTTCGCCGCGCTCATCGCGTCCACTAGCTCGGCGCTGGCCTTGGCCAGGATGTCGGTCTGCCGATCGCCATCGACCGCGCGGGCTTCCGTGTGCACATCGCTGGTGCGCAGCTGCCCGTCCCGAACCTCCCAGCTCCCGCGGGCCGTGGCGCTGATGGCGCCGATCGGACCATGCGCCGCCGTGCGCGACTCGGTGACGAAGGTGCCGTCGGCCGCGTAGGTCGTGACGACCGGCTGCTGCGGCTGCTCGGGGTAGGGGTTGAGATCCTGGCACTGCCACGTGCCGACCAACTGCCGGGCGTCGACAGTGACCGGCGGTGCCGGCAGCATCACGGTCGGTCGGGGTGGCAGTCCGTCCGTCGTCGCGCAGGCGCCAAGGCCCAGGCAGAGCAGCGCGGCGCCGATTCGCATCAGCGCCGCCGACGGCTCAAGCGGCGGTCCCGAGATGCTCCCGGCCGTGCGGTGCCGCGAAATCGAGCAACGGGCCCATCGGCACGATCCCGGTCGGGTTGATGGTCCGATGGCTGGCGTAATAGTGGCCCTTGATATGGCTGAAATCGACCGTCTCGGCCACGCCCGGCCTCTGGTAGAGTTCGCGCGTGTAGGCCCACAGGTTCGGATAGTCGCTCAGCCGCCGCAGGTTGCACTTGAAGTGTCCATGATAGACCGGATCGAAGCGTAGCAGCGTCGTGAACAGACGCCAGTCCGCCTCGGTGACGTCCGCGCCCGCAAGATAGCGCTGCCGCGACAGCAGCGTCTCGAGCCAGTCAAGCGCCGCGAACAGGTCGACGACCGCCTCGTCGTAGGCCGGCTGCGTGGTGGCGAATCCGGCGCGGTAGACGCCATTGTTGACCGCGGCATAGACACGCTCGTTCACCGCGTCGATCTCGGCGCGAAGCGCGGTTGGGTAGTAATCGCCCGGGCTGGCTCCGATGCCGTCGAAGGCCGAGTTCAGCATCCGGATGATCTCGGACGACTCGTTGCTGACGATCGTCTGCCGCTGCTTGTCCCACAGCACCGGCACCGTCACCCGGCCCGTATAGTGTGGCAGCGCGCGGGCATAGAGCTCGTGAAGGTAGGGCAGGCCGTAGAGCGAGTCGCCGGTGGCACCGGGCGCCAGCTCGAAGGTCCAGCCGTGCTCGGCCATGAGCCAATGCACCACCGAGACCCCGATCATGGCTTCCAGACCCTTGAGCTTGCGGAAGATCAGCGTCCGGTGGGCCCACGGGCAGGCAAGCGAGACATAGAGGTGGTAGCGGCCCGATTCGGCCTTGAAGCCGCCTTCGCCCGATGGGCCGGCACTGCCGTCCGCGGTCACCCAGTTCCGGCACTGGGCCGCGCTGCGCACGAAGCGCCCGCCGGACTCGCCGGTATCGTACCAGCGGTCGTGCCACTGGCCGTCGATGAGCAGGCCCATGAAGCTTATCCATTTCTAGTGGGGCGCCGGGCATGACCGATCGACCGCAACGAGCTCGGTCGCGTGTTCCGTACGCCGGCGATCAGAGTTCTCGCGCGGCGCCCCGTTCATGGGGGCGGCGCGCGGCCGGGTTCAGCCCTTCAGCTTCTTGGCGATGCCGGCAACGTGTTTGCCCTGGAAGCGCGCCATGCCGAGTTCCGCCTCGGATGGCTGCCGCTCGCCCTGGCCGCCGGCGATGGTGGTGGCACCGTAGGGCGAACCGCCCTTGATCTCCTCGAGCCCCATCTGGTCGGCGCAGGCGTAAGGCAGGCCGACGACGACCAGGCCCTGATGCAGCAGGGTCGGGATCGTGGTGATGATGGTGGTCTCGTTGCCGCCATGCTGCGTGGCGCTGGAGGCGAACACGCTGCCGACCTTGCCGATCAGCGCACCCTTCATCCACAGACCGCCGGTCTGGTCCCAGAAATTGCGCATCTGCGCCGCCATGTTGCCGAACCGCGTGGGCGTGCCGACGATGATGGCATCGTAGTCGCCGAGCTCACCGGGCGTGGCCACCGGGGCTGGCTGGTCGAGCTTGAAGTGCGACTGCTTGGCGACCTCGTCGGAGACCAGCTCCGGCACCCGCTTGACGACGGCCTCGACGCCCTCGACCTCACGGGCACCCTCGGCGACGGCATAGGCCATCTGCTCGATATGGCCGTAGCTGCTGTAATAGAGCACGAGAACCTTGGTCACCGGGTCACTCCCTCGACTGGCTGCGATGCCCCAAACATAAGGGGCCGGCGGCCGCCCGCCAGCCCATGAGCGGGAAATGAATTGTTTCGAATCAGGCCACAATCATTGGCCTGACCTACTCCGCTGCCACCGAGGCCGTCTTCAGGGTACGCGCCGACATGACATAATAGAGCACGCCGCCGCCGAAAGCGCCGATCAGCCAACCCCAGTAGCCGACATTGTACATAAGGCCGAAACCGCCGAGCAGGGCCAGCCCGATCGATACGAAGCCCGAGATGCCCAGGGCGACGAGGGCGGTGCGGTTCCAGCCGCGGTCGAAGTAAAGCGAGCCGCCGGGCTCGGTCGAATAGAGGTCGTGCAGCTCGATGTGGCCGTGCTTCACGAGATAGTAGTCGGCGATCATCACCCCGTACATCGGCCCGAGCACGGCACCGAAGATGGCGACGAAGGCGGTGATCGCACCCGGGCTCTGCACGAACAGCCAGGGGCAGACCAGCACCGAGAGGATCGAGGTGAACAACCCACCGATGCGGAAGCTGATCTTCTGCGGGTATAGATTGGCGATGTCGTAGGCGGGCGAGACGAAGTTGGCGACGATGTTGATGCCCATGGTCGCCACGATGAAGGTGAGGCTGCCGATGATGGCCACGATCGGGCTGTCGATCCGCTCGACGATCGCCACCGGGTCCAAGATCGCCTCGCCGAACACCGCCACGGTGCCCGAGGTCACGATCACCGTGATCAGGGCAAACACAATGAAATTGAGTGGCAGGCCCAGGAGGTTGCCGACCTTCATCGCCCGCTCGCTCTCGGCAAAGCGCGCGAAATCGCCGAAGTTCAAGAGCAGGGCGGCAAAATAGGCGATCACCAGCATGGCGGCATTGGCCATGTGGCCGATCGAGGAGCCCTGCACCGGCTCGCCCAGCTGCAAGGACAGGCTGGACAGGCCCGACTGCCACAAGATCCAGCCGGCCAGCAGGAACATCACCACGTAGACGGCCGGCCCGCAGAAATCGATGAACTTGCGGATGGTCTCCATGCCGTTGAGGAAGATCACCAGCTGGAAGAACCACATGAACAGGAAGCTCAGCCAGCCCAGCGTTGACAGGCCGAGATAGGAGGACTGGGTCAGCGACGCGGCCGATGGCAGGAAGGTCAGCACCAGGACCTGCACGGCCTTCGAGGCGAAGTAGGTCTGCACCCCGTACCAGACGATGCCGACGACGCCGCGCACTACGGCTGCCAGCTTCGCCCCCTGGATGCCGAAGGCGACCCGAGCCATGACCGGGTAGGGGATGCCGTATTTCTGCGACGGCTGGCCGATCAGGTTCATCAGGAAGTAGACGCCGATGATCCCGACAGTCATCGCGATCAGCACCTGCCAGCCGGACAGGCCCAGAAAGAAGAGGCTGGCCGCAAACGTGTAGCCGCCGACCGAATGGACGTCGGACATCCACATCGAGAAGATGTCGAATATCTTCCAGGTACGGCCCTCGGGTGCCGTGGGCGCCAAGTCGCCATTGTAGAGCGACGGGTCAGCCCCCGGTATTTCAAGAACGGCAGTCTCACCGCTGTGACTGGACATTGCGCTTCTCCAAATATCTGGAGCAGACAATGCAAGGGCCGTGCCGCTTAGTCGGCCAAAACCACGGCCTTAATCCAGCGGTGCCGTGGCCTCGATCAGCCATTCGGCGGCCTCGTCCATCAGGGGCAGCAACTCGTCCTGCACCCGCGCGTGGTAGGCGTCGAGCCAGCCGCGCTCGTCGGCGCTCAGCAGCGAGGGCTCGACCAGCCGTCGATCGATGGGGCACAAGGTGAGCGTCCGGAATCCCAGCAGCGGGCGATCGCCTGCTTCCGGCGTGCCGCGTGCCTCGACGGCGACGAGATTCTCGGTGCGGATGCCGTAGGCGTCCTGCTTGTAATAGCCCGGCTCGTTACTGAGAATCATGCCCGGCTTGAGCGGCGCCGTGCCGAGCTTGCTGATCCGTGCCGGGCCCTCGTGGACGCACAAATAGGAGCCGACTCCGTGGCCAGTGCCGTGATCGAAGTCGAGCCCGTGCCGCCACAGCGCCACCCGCGCCAGGGCATCGATCTGGGCGCCGCTGGTGCCCTCGGGGAAAAGGGCAAGCGAGATCGCGATCATGCCCTTGAGCACCAGCGTGAAACGCTCGCGCATCTCCTCGCTGGGGATGCCCAAGGCGACCGTGCGGGTGATGTCGGTGGTGGCGTCCAGGTACTGGCCGCCACTGTCGATCAGGTAGAGCGTGTCGGGGGTCAGTGGCCGGTTGCTCTCGGCGGTCACCCGGTAGTGGGGCAGGGCAGCATTCGGGCCATGCGCCGAGATCGACTCGAAGCTGGGGCCACGGAACAGGGGATCCTTGGCCCGTTCCTGCTCGAGCCGGGCCGCTGCTCCGGCCTCGTCGAGGCTGCCGTCCAGCGGCTGGCGGCTCAGCCAAGCCAGGAACCGCGCCACGGCGGCACCGTCCCGCCGCTGCGCGTCGGTGGCGCCCCGCAGCTCGACCGGGTTCTTCTGCGCCTTGGCGAGGATGCAGGGGTCGTCCGCCTCCACCAGCTCGGCACCGGCCTGCTTCATTCGTTCCAGGAAACCGACATGGGTCGCCGCCGGATCACAGAGCACCTTGCTGCCGCGTAGGTCCTGCAGCGCCGAGGGGAACGTCTCGATCGGCTCGACCCCCAACGCGTTCGGCAGCTGCAGTCCCTTCGGCAGCTTGCGGGTGTCGACAAACCACCGACAGGTGCCATCCCGGTCGAGCAGCAGATAGCTCAGCACCAGAGGGTTGAAGGCGATGTCGCCGCCCCGGACATTCAAGAGCCAGGCGATGGAATCGGCCGCCGTGAGCAGCAGCACATCGGCCTTCTTCTCGGCCACGGCCCGCCCGATCCGCTCGCGCTTGGCGGCACTGCTTTCGCCCGCGTACAGATCGTCGTGCAGGCGGACCGGTGCTATGGGTGGGGGCGGGCGGTCGTTCCAGACGGCGTCGACCGGGTTGGGCTCCAGGGCCACCAGCGTGCCGCCCTTGGCGCTGGCGATGGAAGCCAAGCGGTCCCGTTCGCTCCGTCGTGCCAGCAGCGGGTCGTAGCCGAGGCGCCCACCGGGCGGCAGATGCTCCTCGAGCCAGCCCGTCAGCGGCTGCTCGACGAGGTGCCGGCGCTCGAACAGGGAGGCGTCGACCTCCTGGGCCAACTGCACCGTGTAGCGGCCGTCGCTCAGCACGGTGGCCCGCTCCATGGTCACCGCCGCCTGCGCTGCCGAGCCGGTGAACCCGGTGAGCCAGGCCACCCTCTGGGCATAGACCGGCAGGTACTCGCTGCCGTGCTCGTCGGTCCGCATCAGCACGAAAGCGTCCACGCCACGCTCGCGCAAGACCTCGCGCAACCGTTGCAGACGCGCCGCGTGATCCGGCCTTTGCAGGGATGGCTCTTCATGAAGCGCGGTGCGGCGGGCCTGCAATGCGGCCACCAGCTCCGACGACAGATCCGTGCCGATCAGGGTCAGCCAAGCGTCGGCGTCGTAGCCCTGCGGTGCCGCCGCGATTCCGGCCAACAGCGCATCGAGCGTGCGGGGATCATCGGTTATGCCGGCCCGGCGCAACATTGAGGTCAGTGCGGCGGTGTCAGTCATGGGGCGTCCCGGTCAAAGCATAGGGCGGCCATGGCGGCGACGTTCGCGCTCCACCTGCAGCCAGTTTTGATACTTGGTCAGAATGAGCCGGATCGCGTCGCCGCGCCGTCGCACGCCGAGCTGGCGATAGGCCGCCTGCAGGTGGATCTTGACGGTGCGTGCGCTTAGACCCAGCGCCGTCGCGATCTGCGCGTTGCTGGCGCCGCGATCCACCAGCTCGTAGATCACGTCGGCCTGGCGCCTGGTGAGACCCAGCACGGTCTTCCCCGGCGGTGGGGCGCCGGCCCTGCCTCCGTCGAGCCACAGCAGCGCGATCAGTTCCGATGCCGCCCAGACGACCTGCTCGGTCCAGGCGCTGATCGGCGCGGTCTGCCTCAATACCAGCGTAAATCCCCCGAGCAGCTGCTCGCCGCCCAACAGCGGCACGCTCACGCACGCTAGGTTGGCGCCACCCTCCGAGCTGCTCAGTTGCACGAGTTGCCGCGTCGCCATCGCCTGCACCAGCATCGGTGGGGTCGCCAGACGCAGCGAACTGTGCGCCGCCCAGCCGGGCAGGCCGACATGGGCGATGAAGTCGGCTCGGCTGCCATCTGCCACAGGCACCACCACCGCGGCGCGGGACACCCCGTCGAGGCGGGTGATCTCGTCGACCATGGCTTTCGTGCCGGCCTCGGGGTCGGCCCCGCCCAGCACGATCTCATTCAACCGCAGCAGGCAAAGCAGGTCCGCACACTGGCCGCAGCCAGCGCTGCTGTCGCCCTCCTGCGGCGCATGCCGATGGTCGGAGGGCATCGGGCGGCCGACGGCGGACCTACTTCAACGGTGCCATCACCATGAT
>JAPJRA010000194.1 GCA_030824835.1 Geminicoccaceae bacterium
CCCCCCACCCCAGACCGAACCAGCGATATGGAGGGCGGTTGTCTTGCCTGTGCTGGAGCCGCCCCGGAAGTGGAAGCCCCCTCCCTCCACGCCGAGCGGCTGAAGGAGCGGTCCGGCGAAAGCAGCCGCGGCGCTCAGCATCAGGCGGCTGTTCCCCAATACGTTCTTGCCGATCTGCTCCTGCCACCCTTTGAGCGATCCAGCGCAGCGGTAGGGATTGTCGAGCGGCGTGGAGCTCTGGAAGATGACGTGCTCGGTCATGTCAGAAGGTCCCGATGGTCTGGTTGGGGAGGACGAAGGCGCCGCCGCTCCACCCGATGCGGGCGACACAGCGCACCTTCTTGTCAGGCTGAGCGGAGCCGATGTATTCGAGGAGGGCCTGCCGGGCGTCCCGCGCCTGCGAGGGAACAAGGCCAAGGGAGAAGAGCCGGTCGCGGATCGCGCTGCCGTCTCCGGCCATCAGCGCCATGGGCATGGCCCACCGCTTGCTTCGGCCATCGCGGTCCACGACCTCCAGAAGGCGGCCCCAATCCTCTCCGTCGGCATCACGGGTCTCGGCACGAACATACAGCTCGGAACAGACCGGCATCCACTTCCTCGTGATCCCGCCCGTTTCCTTTTCCATGCGGTCAATGCGCTTCCAGACGCCCTTACTGTCCACCCTGAACGGCCCGTCCGATGAGGCTTCGGCAGCCTCTGGATCCGCCCCATCTTCGTCTTCATCCTCATCCTCGATAGTGTCGGCTTCCATGGCTTCAGGACGAGGTGATTGCGCGGTGCCAGGGCGACCACGCAGTCCGGCCTCATCGGCATAGTCCCGGACGCCCTTCGTGAAATCGCCATCCTTCTCGAAGTGCACATAAAGGTCGAACGCATCCCCAAACCGGTGCCCGTCCGGCGTGGCTCTCCCGATCTCGGCCGCTGCATCGCTGCCCGATAGGCTGATCCAGTATTCGCCGAACTCCCGGGTGGCATAGCTGCCGGAGGTCTGCATGGGGCTGCGCCAATCACCGCCCTGCCCCGCCTGCTTGAAGCCATAGCGCGCGAGCAGATCGGCCACCGTGTGGTTCTGGTTGAAGTGATCGACTGGCGTTTCGTCCCCGCCGGTTGGCTTCACCCCATCACGGCGCTTGCGTTCCCTTTGGGCAAACTCCTGAGCCGCCTTGATGCGCGCGCGGTTCTCTTCGCGCCGGACAATGATCGGATGATCCGCATCCAAGAGCAGTCTGTGCGCACGATGCACACAGTGGTCATAGTGCTCGCCCCTGTTCGGCAGATAGATGAGCTGGCCGGGGCGGCACAAAGCCCGATCAGGAATCAGCGCCCCTCCACTGGCCTTCTCCAGCAGGTCGTAAAAGGCCGCGACAGTTTCGGTATAGTCAGCACCTGCCAGCGGCTCCTTCAGCGGCAAAAGAGCTCGCCACTTTCGATTATCGTCGGTCGCAGAGCGCGACGAATAGATCAGGCAGGTGGTCCCCGGCGCAACTGCCTGGACAGTAGAAAGGACCTCATCACAAGCTAGGTTGTTCTGGTCGATGTCCACGGGAAGCCAGAAGAACGTGCCATATTGTCGCTGTGCTTCGTGGCTGCGGGCATCAGGACCATGATAGGTTGAGGGGATGAACCAGCGCGCCTTTTCCTTGGGAACGCTAGGCGGATCCTGGAGCATTCTCTTGATCTCCGCTGGCTCGATCACGTCATACGGCGTGCCAGCGAGACGCGAGGGGTTGGACCGGCCGTCGCTGAGGACAACAACGTGGGTATCGCTCTGTCCCAAGCCGGTGGCGAAGGCGAGCGCATCGCTTGTATGGGCGTTCATTGATCCGCTTCCTTCAGTTTAGCAAAGATGGCGCGCAGCCACGCGGCCTGTTTTTCGGTGGGCGTTCCACTGAGAACCGAGCGGTTCACCATGTCGCGGAGGAACTTCGCCTCTCTGGGCGAAAGAGATGACGATCGGGCGGCGCACCAGCCGGCCAACTCGCCCCAGCTGCCAAGCTCATCAGACACGTGGCACGGAACACGGCCGAGGCGGGACACCAGATCATGCCAATCCGTGCCTGCCGCTTTCAGCTGCTTGCCGATCTGGCGGGCAGTTGCGACGACCTCTCCATCCGCATCGCTGGCGAGACGCGGCAGCAGGACCAGCACCTTCTCAGGAATGACGGGGAGGGCAGCCATCTGATCAATACTCCGAAGTCGAGGTGCGTAGGATCCCGAGCTTCTCGGCCGCCCATTCGTCGAGAGAGGGGCGCGGATAGAGAGGGGTGCGGTTCACCTTCTGGAAGGCGGGGCCTCCACCACGCGTGGCCATTGTGGCCAAGGTCGAGGGGGCCAGCGTGATGCCATGCATCACCTCAAGATACTGGCTCGCCTCATTGCGGCGCAGGCGTGGCTTCCTGAGGGCTAGCGGTAGGGTAAGCGCCTCCGTTCCCGCAAGCGGGGTATTTTGCTCGATAGACATGTCACTCTCCGGCTAACTACGGAACCCGAGGGCACCGCGTGCTGTCATGCCCCTATCGTGGGAGTGAGTGAAAAACCAAATAGGCTCGTGATCTAAATGAACGTCACATACCGCCGCGTTCAGCACGAAAGCGAGAGGACCGCTCATGAGCTACCCTCCTTAGCGCTTCTCCTAAGTAGGGTTACATCCGTCGATGTGGTGCAGATGATCTAACTCAGTCGAAAGGAGCATTCCAAGTTTAGCGACTAGCAACGTGCTTTGCAGTTCGCACTGGCACAGCAGCAGCTACATGAACAAAAGAAGAACACTAATATCAACCTCCTGCCCTACTGCAGCCTTCCTGCTTATGCTCTTGCGTTCGTTCCCCTCCGCTCAGCATGCACAGATTGCACGAGTTGAGAGCGAGGAAGACGTGGCGCGGAGTGCTGCCTTCCGGCCTTCTTGAGCTCGACCGCATGCTGCCCGATAGCGGGCTGGCGTTCTGCTGCCTGCATGAGGTGGCGGGCGGCGGCAACGGCGCGATGGATGGGGCCACCGCGGCCTACTTGGGCAGCCGGGATTGCAGCGCGGCTCTCTGGTCCGGTGCTCTAGTGCGTGATCGCCGCTGACTTCTTCGCGCTGTGCCTGGCGCAGCGGGGCTACATCCTAACTGGGTTATCCATGTCGAGGTGGGGAATAAGCGTTCCGTGCAGCCGAAAGCTTCCTCGGCTGCATCAACATCATGTCGATCCGCTTATGGCTCCGCCATTGTCACCATGACGTAGCGTGTGACGCATTGTCGTGCTATGATTTTCCTATGAACTATATTGGACCCCTACCCCATGCGCGATTATGTCCAGCATCGTGCTGGCACGGAGCGCATGATGAAGGCGATCCCTGCTCAAGCTCTCTCGCTCACTGTCGGTAATATCGTCTTCGATGATATCGATCAGTTGACATTGCGTGCACTGAGGCGAGTTCAGGGCACGCTCCGCAATGTGTATCGGCCTCAATTTGCCTCTTACCCAGATGCGGATGGTGCCGAGGGTGCCCTCGATCAGTTGCTGGAGGAGCGGCTGAAGATGACTCTTGGCCCCTTCCAACGCCAGCGTATGCGACGACGCATCGAACGACTGCAGCAGGCAGCCAACCCCATCCATGCCCTAATCAATCCCAGGGTGCGGGACGACGAGCGCAAAGGGCTTCTTGAACTGGCTAAGCATGCCCGTGCCCAGTGTGTGCTTCGCGCGCATGACGCTGACGAGGTCGCAGCTGATCTTCATACCCAGTTCCCGTGGATGCATGAAGCGTCCACTTTGGTCATGCGTGCCGCTCGGCGCTCGGCTGCACGGGGTGAGCCGCTGATCATCCCTCCACTCCTGCTGTGCGGTCCACCTGGTTGCGGCAAGACCAGCTATGCTCAAGCGGTTGCCCGCGCGCTCCAGTTGCCCGTCGTCCGCGTCGATGTTGGCGCAAGTGCCGGAGCCATTTTTGACTTGCAGGGCACTGAGGCAGGCTGGGGCACCGCCTCGACCGGACGGCTCGTGCGCACGATCATGGCTACCCGAATCGTCAATCCATTGCTTATCGTCGATGAGGTCAGCCGCGCGGGCGCCATGCAGGCCACCTCGGGCCAACGTCTCCCTGGCATCGTTCCAATCCTAATGAGCCTGCTCGAGCGTAGCAGTGCTGCAGAGTGGATCTGCCCTTACCTCAAAGTGCCGTTTGATATGACAAGAATTTCGGCAATTCTGACGTGCAACGAGATTGACCGGATCGACCAGGCGCTTCTCGATCGCTGCACAGTCATCCACATACCGCCGCTTTCGGGTGATGACCTCGTCGCAGCAGCCATGCGGCATGCACATGGTCGGCTGGAGCATGGTGCGATCTGCCTGCTCCAGGACCACCTGCGGCGACTGATTCGGGGTGGCGCGCGGCCGTCCTTGCGGGCGGTCACACGAATGATCGAGCGCGCCGAGGCTGCCGCTGAGTTGCCGCTGCTCAACTGAGCAGGCCCATTTACAGCTTCTCGAAGGTGATTCTTTGCAGTATTTCGAGGAAAAATCGCCAAGATCAGACGATGACGAGCCGCGCAGGATGACTGGAGTAAGTTGGCCCTCGGCCTTCCATGCACCATGCAGTTTAGGTCTGAAGACATGCACCTTGTCGCTATGGCGAGCAGGCATGCCAGAGCAGCCTAAAGACCCGGCCGACCGCCAAGCAGTTCGTTGGCGAACGCCAAGCAGTAGCCATGGCAACTTTGGCCATGGCCAGCATGGCAAGCCGAATCACATCAGCAACACTTTGCGTCTCAAGCAAGTTCAGGTCGGAACGATGGCCTCCCAGATCAGGCCTGACCATGACCTATGGTGGACAAGAGCAAGGCCAATGTCCTCGCCGACATGGCTTTCTCGGCCCAGCACAGACCGAAGTTGCACTTTACCAACTCACTGGAGCGAATCAGCAAGAGGTGAAACGCCATGGCGACGTCTTCGGAATCTTCCTCAACGAGGAAGTTCGTGCCGTCGCATTGCAGACCTCCGCCATGGTGACGTTCGCCAAGGCAACTGCCGACGCTTCCTCTGGTTGCAGCCGCCGTCAGACAGGACTCAGTTGCTGGGGGGCCTTGCCTCCGCATCAGCATGGCACAAGGACGGCCATGGCGCTTCTGGCTTGCCGGGCACCGAGGGCAGGAGTCGGCTGTTTCCGTGCTAGACTGCCTGCTTGCCCTTGGGCTTTGTCACCTTCATGCAGGTTGGCAACTTGCCGGTTCAAGACATGGCGAAACGCCGCACCGCAAGCCTCATTGACGAGACATGAACCGGCGGCACGACATGCCCTCTGGCCAAGCTCCGCCTTCAGGGCGGATCCGCACTCAGCATATGTTCCTTGCCGCTCGGATTGACACGGCCCGGGCGCCAGAACAAAATAAGAACATTGATGTTGTTCTTTCCCTCTCTGTGGAGCCTTTCTGCCCATGCCCTCACATTCTGCCCTCTCTCACCTTCGGGAACAGATCGCGCGCCTCGAAGGTGAAGGAAGTCGGGCCTCGGGCGCTCTCCCCTTCGGCCTTCCCGACCTGGACCGACGCCTGCCGGGCGGTGGCTTGGCGCTCGGCTGCCTGCACGAGGTGGCGGGCGGGGGCAACGGCGCGGTGGACGGCGCTGCGGCGGCCTGCTTTGCGGCCGGGATCGCGGCACGCCTGCCCGGCCAGGTGCTCTGGTGCGTGATCCAAGCCGACCTCTTCGCCCCCGGTTTGGCGCAGGCGGGCCTGCCGCCTGGCCGGGTCATCCATGTCGAGGCGGGGGACGAACGGGACGTGCTGGCCTGCATGGAAGAAGGGCTGCGGCACGGCGGCCTGGCGGCGGTCGTAGCGGAAACCCCGCGCCTGCCGATGACCGCCTCCAGGCGGCTGCATCTGGCGGCGCGCGAGGGCGGCACGCTGGGCATCGCCCTGCGGCGCTGGCGGCGCCAAGCGGAGGCCTCGGACTTCGGCCAGCCCACGGCGGCGATGACGCGCTGGCGGGTCTCGGTGCTGCCCTCGGCGCCTCTGCCGGTGCCCGGAGTAGGTCGCCCCCGCTGGCTCGTCGAGCTGATCCGGGCACGGGCGGGCGAAAGCTTCGATGTCGAACTGGAGGGCTGCGATGCGACGGGTCGCCTCGGTCTGGTTGCCGAACTGGCCGACGGACAGGCTGCGGCGCACGGCTGGGGACGCGGCGCCGCCGGATGACGCGCCCCTGGTCGTGGCCGGCCGCGCGGGCAACCGGCGGGTGGTGACGGCGGCCGACGCCGCCGCCCGAGGCCTGGGCCTGCATGCCGGCATGCCGGTCGCCACCGCGCAGGCGCTGGTGCCCGGCCTCGTCGTCGTGCCCGCCGATCCCGCGGCCGATGCTGCCAGCCTCGAGCGGCTGGCCGTCTGGGTCATGCAGCGGATCTCACCGGTGGTGGCCGCCGATCCGCCCGACGGGATCGTCCTGGACACGACCGGGGCGGACCACCTGCAGGGCGGCGAGGCGGCGATGCTGGAGGCGCTGATGGGACGGCTGGTGCTGTCGGGCGTCACCGCCCGTGCGGCGGTCGCCGACACCTGGGGGGCAGCCCATGCCCTGGCGCGCCACGGCGCCGCGCCCACTCTCGTTGCGGCCCCCGGCGCGGCCGAGGTTGCGCTGGCACCCCTGCCCCTCCGGGCCCTGCGGCTTCCACCCGCTACCGTCGCCGGGTTGCACACCCTCGGCTTCACTCGCATCGGCGACCTGATGGGGCAGCCCCGGGCGCCGCTCACCCGCCGCTTCGGCCCGGGCCTCTGGCGCAGGCTCGACC
>JAPJRA010000195.1 GCA_030824835.1 Geminicoccaceae bacterium
CGCGATGGGTATCGCCCGGCTGTCGCACAACTGGCTGATCTCCACGCTGGCCACCGTCTACATCGAGACGGTCCGCAACATCCCGCTGCTGCTGCAGCTGCTGCTGATCTACGCCATTCTGCTGCATGTGCTGCCCCAGGCTCGCGAGAGCGCGGTGCTGATGGACGCGGTGCTGCTGAACACGGGCGGCCTGTTCCTGCCCAAGCCCGTGCCGCAGTCTGGGTTCGGTGTGGTGGCCATCATCTGGCTGCTGGCCCTGGCGGCTATCCCGGTCGTGCTGCAGTGGGCAGCCAAGCGGCGTGAGCTCACCGGGCAGCCGGTGCATACCCTGCCGATCATCCTTGGGCTGCTCGCCCTGATCCCGATCAGCTATTTCGTGGCCGGACAGCCGCTGGGCCTCGACATCCCCAAGATGGGCCGCTTTCGACCCGAAGGCGGCATGCAGGTCCAGCCCGAGTTCGTGGCACTGGTCCTGGGCCTCTCGATCTATACCGGGTCCTTCATCGCCGAGATCGTGCGCTCCGGCATCCTGGCCGTCAGCAAGGGCCAGTGGGAGGCGGCCGAGTCGCTCGGCCTGTCGCGCGGCAGAATCCTGCGCTTCATCGTCGTCCCGCAGGCGCTGCGGGTCATTATTCCGCCCCAGACCAACCAGTACCTGAACCTGACCAAGAACAGCTCGCTCGCGGTGGCGATCGGCTATCCTGATTTCTTCAATGTCGCCGGCACCATCAATAATCAGACCGGCCAGGCCGTCGAGGTGGTGGCGATCACGATGGGCGTCTACCTGACGCTCAGTCTGATCACCTCGACCTTCATGAACTGGTACAACACGCGCATTGCCTTGGTGGAGCGGTAGGGCATGGCAACCGAATCTCTGAGCATGGCGCCGCCCGTCACCGAGCGTCCCGGCCCGATCGGTTGGATGCGACGCAACCTGTTCGCGACGCCGTTCGACATCGTGCTGACGCTGCTGGTCCTCCTGGTGCTCATCGCCGTGGTCCCGCCTCTGTTTCGCTGGGCGGTCCTGAATGCCGACTGGACGGCCGTCAATCGCGACCAGTGTCCGGCGGACGGCGCCTGCTGGGGCATCATCCCCAACCGGTTCCACCAGTACATGTTCGGCCTCTACCCGGTCGACCAGTATTGGCGCATCTTCCTGGGCGCCTTCCTGCTGCTGGCCGGCTGCGTGCCGCTGCTGCTGCCGAGCATGCCGCGCAAGGCGCTCTACGGCATCTGCTTTGCCATCATCTACCCCATCATCGCCTCGATGTTGTTCGAGGGCGGGTGGATCGTTTTTCCCGTCGTCGAGACCCCGCTCTGGGGTGGTCTGTTCCTGACCTTGCTGATCTCGATCGTCGGCATCGTCGCCTCGTTCCCCATCGGCATCGTGCTGGCGCTCGGCCGCCGCTCGAGCATGCCCGCGGTCAAGGCGCTGTGCGTCTCGTTCATCGAGCTGGTGCGTGGCGTGCCGCTGGTGACCGTGCTGTTCATGGCCTCGGTGATGCTGCCGCTGTTCTTTCCGCCCGGCTGGACGATCGACAAGATCATGCGCGCCCTCATCGGCGTGTCGCTGTTCTCCGGGGCCTACATGGCCGAGGTCATCCGCGGTGGGCTGCAGGCGATCCCCAAGGGCCAGTACGAGGCCGCCGACGCCATGGGGCTGACTTACTGGCAGAGCATGCGCCTGATCATCCTGCCGCAGGCCCTGCGGCTGGTGATCCCGGGCATCGTCAACTCGTTCATCTCGCTGTTCAAGGATACCACGCTGGTCTTCATCATGGGCCTGTACGACCTGCTGGGCATCGGGCGACTGATCACCACCGGGCAGGACTGGCTGGGCCATGACGTCGAGAGCTACATCTTTTGCGCCTTCGGGTTCTGGATCTTCTGCTTTGCGATGTCGCGCTACAGCCAAGGGCTGGAGCGACGACTGAAGAAGGCCACGACGCACTAGGCTGCGACAAGTACAGGCATCGGATCGGGAACGGAACGGCATGGCTACGGCAACCAACGACGCACCCAGCATCGTCCTGCGTGATGTCAACAAGTGGTACGGCGAGTTCCACGTGCTGCGGAACGTCAACCTGGAGGTCATGAAGGGCCAGAAGGTCGTCGTCTGCGGCCCGTCGGGCTCCGGCAAGTCGACGATGATCCGCTGCATCAACCGGCTGGAGCAGCACCAGAAGGGGCACATCGTCGTCGACGGGGTCGAGCTCACCCACGACGTCAAGAACATCGACACCATCCGCCGCGAGGTCGGCATGGTGTTCCAGCACTTCAACCTGTTTCCCCACCTGACCATCCTCGACAACCTCACGCTCGCGCCGATCTGGGTCCGCGGGGTGCCGAAGAAGGAGGCCGAGGAGACGGCGATGCATTATCTGCGCCGGGTGAAGATCCCGGAGCAGGCCAAGAAATATCCCGGCCAGCTCTCGGGCGGGCAGCAGCAGCGTGTGGCGATCGCCCGCGCCTTGTGCATGAAGCCCAAGATCATGCTGTTCGACGAGCCCACCTCGGCCCTCGACCCGGAGATGGTCAAGGAGGTGCTGGACACGATGATCGAGCTCGCCAACGAGGGCATGACGATGATGTGCGTCACCCACGAGATGGGCTTTGCCAAGTCCGTGGCCGACTTCGTCGTGTTCATGGACCGTGGCGAGGTGGTCGAGATGGACAAGCCGGACGAGTTCTTCTCGCACCCGAAGTCCGATCGCACCAAGCTGTTCCTGAGCCAGATCCTGCAGCACTGAGAGGCTGCCCGGCCCGACCCCGTCAGGGGGCGGCGCCGGGCCGTCCTGGTCACCCGCCGCGGTAGGCCGCCAGCCGTCTCAGCATCTCCGCATGGGCCGCGGCGAAGCCTTCCAGGGAGGCGCTTGCCGTGCGGCCGGCCTGGTCCGCGCGAAACTCGAGCGGGTTGCCGTCGAACGAGAGATAGCGGGCCTCGACCCGTCGGCCGTGGAGCATCTGCTCGACGAGCACGGCGCTGTCGCCCTCGCTGTCGCCGTCGGCCGGCCAGGACAAAGTCGGCTCGTCGTCGACCTGGTAGGTGATCTTGCTGCCGAGCATGGGCGGATCGCCGCTCACCTCGACGGCGACCAGCCCCGTTCCATCGGCCCGTCGGATGCCAACCACCAGCATCTCGTCCTGCTCGACGTGGCAGCGGCGCAGGCTGTTGGCCGCATCGTCGCTGCAATAGACCTCCCAGGCGCCGAAGGTCTCGACGTCCGTCGTGGCGGGGTCGGGCTCCTCCGCGTGCGCCGTGAGGATGCCGCAGCCAAGAAGGAAAGGCAGGATGGCGGCGCCGGTCCGGCGGCCGCGGGTCGACCTGCGTCGGGTGCGGGATTCGATGTGCAAGCTCGCGATGCCCTGAAGACGATGGACCGGGATGGGCTTCACCGGCTGGCGGCGGCCGGCGGACGCCATCCTGCCGCCCAGCCGCAGCTCGGTCAATCGGCTGGCCGGCATGACGGAGGTCGCCTCCGGACCGCGCCGCGGCCAGTTCCATCGCCAAGTACCGCCGGACGAAAGATGTGTCGGCATCGACAAAATCGCCTATACCTCTGGTGATGAATACGGTAAAATATCTACATCTCCAGGTTGTATCAAGCAATCATTACGTTTAATTAATGACAATACTACAGCAGTCGCGCTGATTTCTGGCGCCCGACAACACCAGTTGACACGCCAAGGTTGGAGTTTGTCATGCGAGAACTGCGTGCCGGCGCTTGGGTTCACGTGGCTGCGGCCGTGATCCTTTTGGTGCTCGTCGGGATCACGTTGCAGGCCCATGCAGCGGATCCGATCGCGATGGAGGCGACGCTGGCGGCAGGGCTGAGCTACAGCAGCGCCACCCAGGGCGATGTCGTCGTGTTCGACCTGGACGGCGACGGCCGCGACGATCTGATCCCCTCCAAGCACGGCGGTGCGCCGTGGCCGATCATGCACAGCAATGGCGACGGGACCTTCACCGAGGTCAGTCCGGGTGTGCTGGGCAAGTTCGATCGGCACGGTTGCATCGCCGGTGATTTCGGCAGCGACACGGAAGGTGAGCCGCCCGACGGCAGACCGGACATCTATTGTGTCGAAGGCGCGTGTCAGGGTGGCAGATACTGCAACAAGAAGAACGATCTACTGTTCCAGCTGCCAAGTGGCGACTTTTCCGCCAACCAGGCCCTGGCGCGCGGCGTCGCCGACATTCATGGCCGCGGACGCGAGGCCGTTGCCCTCGATTTCGACCGGGATGGCCTGCTGGACATTGCCGTCGCCAACGAGGGCCCATCCTACTATCCGACCCCCAACCGACTGTTTCGCAACAATGGCGACGGTGTTTTCACGGACGTCGTCGACTCGCCGGTTGCCACCCAGAAAAACTCGCTCTGCGTGGCGGCCGGGGATCTCGACGGCGATGGCTGGCCCGAGCTCGTCTTCTGTGCCGGCAAGTCGAGCGACCCTATCCGCACCGTGACCTACAAGAACAACCAGGGCACCTTCGTCGAGACCACGGCCGATACGGCCTACCGCGGTGCCAGGTCGCGCAACATCAAGATTGTGGATCTCAACCGCGACGGCAGGATGGATCTGCTCATCGTCGAGCAGTCGAAGCTGAAGCTGTGGCTGAACAGCGAGCAAGGCCTCCCGGGGAGCCCGACCTACATCAGAGCGATCGCGCAGGGCCGGGATGTCGCGGTGGGCGACGTGAACAATGACGGCGCGCTCGACCTCTATATTTGCACCGGCTGGAACGGCGGCGACAGCCAGCAGCCGGACCTGATGTTGGTCAACGACGGCGACAGCCGCCACTACCACACCATCGCGCTGCCGCAGGTCACCGCCGGTGACGGCGACGCCGTCGCCGCCATTCCCGACTGGCTGGGCACCGGGCGCGCCGCCTTCATCGTCAGCAACAGCAAGTCCGGCAGCAGCCACGGCAAAGGGCCCACGCAGCTCATCACCTTCGGCGAGCCCTGAGCGCGTCGAGCGGGCCCGCGGCTCAGAACGGGGCGCCCGACGGCGTGAGCATGAGGGCCACGCCCAAGGTGGCCACCACCAAACCGCCCCCCAGCCAGAGCAGGCCGGACACCAGCTCGAGCCGCGGTGCGGAAGCCGTGAACAGGCGCAGCATCCACAGCTTCGCCTGTACGCTCAACGCGGCCAGGGCGGACACGGTCACGGCCGTCCCCAGGGCCATGGCGAGGGTCGAGGCGATGCCGGCCAGGAGCAGCCCGTTGACCATCGCGAAGACCAGCACGATCAGCGCGCCGGTGCAGGGGCGGATGCCAACCGCCAGCACCACCCCGGCCGAGCGCAGCAGCCGCTGGCGGCCCGGCGCCGCCGGTCGGGGCGCATGGTCGTGCCCACAGGATGCATGGGGCGCGTGATCGGCATGGCCATGGGCATGGCCAGCCGGTGCCGGCTCGGGGCGAAGGTGGCGCGCCAAACGCTTGGCGCCGGACAGCGCCATGCCCACGCCGAGGAGCGCCACCAGCGCGAAGCTCACCGTCTCGGCATTGGCGGCTAGGCGGGTCAGCTGGAAGCCGGCCAGCCCCATGACCACCGAGCCCACCATCACGATCACCACCGCCGTGACCGCCTGGGCGAACGCCGCCGCGAACGACAGCACGATGCCGCTGCGGATGGTCTCGCCGTCGGCCACCAGATAGGACGAGATCACCGCCTTGCCGTGGCCGGGCCCGGCGGCGTGAACCACGCCGTAGAGCAGGCTGAGGCTGCCCAGCACCCAGGCCGCATGGAGGGGGTCGCCGTCCCGCAGCCCGCGCAACGCGCCGGCCAGCTGTCGATGCAGGCCGGTCTGATACTGGAGCAGATCGAGCCACCAGCCGCCACCGATCCATGACGACAGGCTCGCTGCCTGCGCCGTATGCGTGGCTGTCAGGCAGGACGCCATGCCCAGCACGGCGACGACCAGGAGGCGATGGCGGCTCACGAGCAGATGACGCAGATGGTCGAGGCGTCGTCCGCGGCGTAGCTCCGGGCGAGCTCGGCATTGGTGGCGAGATCGTCGCTGAGCGTCGGCGCGGGGTCGTCGGCGTCACGCGGGCGCTGGGCGACGCTACTGCAGCCCTCGGGGACGGTCCCCGCAAGGCGCACCGGATCGACCTGGGCCAGGTCGAAGGCGATATAGTAGCTGGGGTCCGATAGCTGCAGCGCGACCTTGTCCTGGCGCGGATCGACAGGCGCCAGCAGCGGCAGGACCGCATCGAGCCGCAGGATCCCGTCATCGGCTGACAGCTCGATTTGTGTCGCCTCGGCATAGTCCAGGGGACGATCCGCGGCGGTGATCGTGGTGAAGTAGCCGAAGGTGCGCAGGGAGGAATGGATCTGCGCGCGCATCGGCTCCAGCTCCTCGGCGGAGTACGCCCCGTCCCCGTTCTGGTCGAGACCATCCAGCGTGAACGCGCTGTAGAGATCGTCGAACTCCCAGTGGGCCAGAACCGCGTCGATCCGCCCCTGGGCGTCGAAGCGCAAGGTCTCCTGCGCCTCGACCCAGATGTGCGGGTGGGCGAAGGCCGCGGCGGGAAAAAGGGCCGAGCATAGCAGCGCTGGAACGAGCGTTCGCACCGGCTTGTCTAGTCGACTTGCCGGGAGACGTAGATCGGGCAGCCACAGATGGGGCAAATCTCCGAGACGCTGATGGTCGAGCCCGGTGCTGCCGTCTCGCCGGCGAGACGGCCCTCGAGACTGGCCCGGATCTGCGCATGCTCCGAATACACAAAGACCGGCCCACCAGACCACGGAACCAAA
>JAPJRA010000196.1 GCA_030824835.1 Geminicoccaceae bacterium
GCACGAAGCAGCTGCGGTCCCGTGCCGCCGCGGGCGGCTCGTCCGGCACGGCCAACCGGGACACCAAGCGTAGGCGCGCCCCGCTGCCCTCGGCCAGGATGCGCACCAGGTGTCGGCCGACGAAGCCTGTGGCGCCGGTAACGAGAACGTTGCGGCCGTCGAGGCTGGCTGAGATCATCAAACGGTTCCGGAACCAGGCGCCGGTTCGAGCGACCAGCTTGTAACGGCACCGGCCCCGGCGCAAGCCTGCGTGTCTGGTAGCAGATACTCACCTCCGGCGATCTTGCCTCGGTCCGGGAACCGGGGCTCGATGTCGTGCGGCGCCGGGCGGACGGCTTCTGAAAGATGACCCGCCCGGTCGCTTTCACGACACCATGTTCGTAATCCTGCCGCCTAGAATATCAGATACAGCAGGATGATGACCACGACCGGAACGCCCATGAGCCACATAATGATTGCCGGCATTGCTCTCTTCCCTGAAGTCAGTCGTTGATGCTGGGTTCCCGGACACCGTCTCGCGACAAGGCGGCGTCCGGGGCCCGGCTTCCGCCGATGGCGCGCTTACCGCCAGCGCACGAGGTGGCTGAAGTCGGTCCCCTCGTCGCGATGGCGACCGCCGAGACCCGCTGCCCACCAAGCTGCCGCGGCGCTCACCACCAGCGAGACGGCGGTGATGAAGGCGATGATCACGCCCACCCTGCGAGCTTTGTCGGCAGCCGCCTTCGCTTGGTCGGCAGCCTCTTGAATCGTCGCCATGACCCGGTCGATCCGCTGCTCAGCCTCAGGCTCCGCAAGCCCCGTACGGCCCTCGATCAAGCGCGCCAGATAGGCCTTGTCGTCAGCCGACAGGCTGCCCTGGGCGGCGCTGGCCGCCAGGATGCGCACGATCTCCTCCGAGGCGTTCGCCGCCGGGGCCTCGCTGGACGGGCCATTTTCCGACCGCAGGAGCGTGTCGGCGGCGTATTGCAGCGGATTGCTGCTGGCAGCGGCCTGAACGGCGGTGGCACCTGTGGCTTGCGCCGTTGCCGAGCCGATCGCCGCTCCGGTGCTGGCAACACTGCCGGCGACCGATGCCGCCAGCGTGGCGCCGACCAGCACGCCCGCGGCCCAAACGAGCAGGCCGTGGCAACCGTCTCTGACCTCGACCTCGTGCGCGCCGGCGTCGGGCAGTCGTCGGCGTAGACGGCCGGTCAGGTACGCGCCGGCCATGAAGCTTGAAATCTGCACCCAAATCACCCACAGCCCGCTGGCGACTGCGAGAAACAACAGCGACACGCTCTGACCGGTATAGGGTGAGGTGAGGCTCAACCCGATGGCGGATCCAAAAGTGATCAGAATAAACGATATCGCGGTGGCGAGCACGCCGCCTGCGATGATGGCTGCCCAGTCGACAGCTGAGATGGATTCGAGAACGGCCGTCTTTGCTGATCGAGAACCGGCATCCTCGATAAAAGGCGCCACGGTCGACATGTACTCACTCCTCAAGGTCAATTAATGCCGCGCTGTTCACGGCCTGGAGTTGCTGCTAACGCAACCCAAGCATCGACAGGATAAAGAGAACGATAACAACCAAGCCGACCAAGTAGATTATACTGTTCATGGCGTCACCTCCACTGTTCACGATTGGTCAGGGCGCAGGCGCCTCCATCCAAATTGATAATGGACCGGACGCATGGCGACCATCTCACACGACTACCAACGCTGGTAACAGTAGCCGGTTCCTCGACGAAGCTTGTTTGCCAGCGCCGGGCCGACCGTGCTCCGGTCTGCGCCACCCGGCGCCGGCCACGCCGGCTGCTGCCCCGCGCCGGCCTTGGAGCCTCTTCGCCGGATGCTGTCGGTCCGCTAAACTGATCGGCGACGTGGATGGGCGAGGAGGAAACGGTCATGGCGGCGCGTGCAGATGGCGGGGAGCGGCAGGCCAGGATCGACCTCGCGGCCGCCTTCCGGCTTACGGCCCGGTTCGGCTGGCACGAGGCGGTGGCCAATCATTTCAGCCTCGCCCTCGACCCCGAGGGCAAGCACATCCTGGTCAATCCGCGCTGGCGCCACTTCGCCCGCATCAAGGCCAGCGATCTGCTGCTCCTCGACGTCGACGACCCGGCGGTGATGCAGCGCCCGGACGCGCCCGATCCAACCGCCTGGTGCATCCACGGCGCTTTGCACCGGCTGCGGCCGAAGATCCGCTGCGTGCTCCACACGCACATGCCCTACGCCACGGTGCTGACCAGCCTCGAGGACAGCCGCGTCCTGCCGATCGACCAGAACAGCGCCCGCTTCTGGGGCCGCATCGCCCACGACGACGCTTACGGCGGCTTCGCGCTGGCGGAGGCCGAGGGCCGGCGGATGGCCGAGGCCCTGGGCGACAAGCCGATCCTGTTCCTTAAGAACCATGGCGTGATCGTCACCGGCCGCTCGGTGGCGCACGCCTTCGACGAGCTCTACTATCTGGAGAAGGCCTGCCAGCATCTGGTGCTGGCCTATTCCACGGGTCGCAAGCTGCGCCTGATTTCCGACAACCTCGCCGCCGAGGTGGCCGGCGATTGGGATGCCTATGACGGCTTCGCCCAGGCCCATTTCGATGAGCTGAAGGCGCTGCTCGACGCCGACGACACGAGTTACGCGGCCTAGCGCCGACACGCCGCACGTGAGATAGGCAAGAGAACAAAGTCGATTTCAGGGAGGGCGGGCGGATGCCTCGCCTTGGCGCGTGCTGCCGACGCCCCGCAGCGGTTCTCGCCGTCGTGGTCGCGGCGATGTGCCCGCTGCTGGCGATGAACGGCGCGGCGGCCACCTACATGTTGCAGGCCGAGGATGGCGAGGTCGTCCGCGGCTCGTCCATGAGCAATCAGGCCGGATTTACCGGCACCGGCTTCGTCGACCTCGCCAACGAGCCCGGCAGCTACGTCGAGTGGGTGATCGACGTCGACGCCGAGGCTGCCGGAGGCTCGTTGGAGTTTCGCTTCGCCAATGGCGCCAGCGCGCATCGCAAGCTGAAGATCCTCGTCAACGGTACCTCCCCGCTCTCCGGCAATCTCATCTGCCCGCCCACCGGCTCCGCGTCGACGTGGCGGACCCGGACGATCACCGGCGTGGCGCTGCGCAAGGGCCTGAACACCATCCGGGCCCAATCCGTCACGGATTACGGCGGGCCCAACCTCGATAGGGTGGTCCTGACCTCGGACGCGCCGCTCCGGCTGATCGATTGGGCCCAGGCCGTCATCCAATCGACGATCGACGTGCGTTTTCCAGACCCGGCCCAGTTAGGTGCCGCCGACTCGACGGGCAGGAACTGGCGCTACCAGCACGGCCTTTTCCTGCTGGGGCTGTACCATGCCTACCAGCGCACCGGACGGGCCCGCTATCTCGACTTCATCAAGGGCTGGATGGATGTCCGGACGGACCCGGCGACGGGTGCCATCGTGCTCGCGACCACCGTGGATCCTGGGCTCAATTACCTCGACACCATCATGCCGGGACGGGTGGCGCTGCTGCTCGACGCCGAGTTCGGCGACCCGGCCGGCGCGTCCCGCTATAGGCTGACAGCCGATCGGCTCTGGGATGCGCTGGCCGTCCACAAGCGTACGCCCGATCGGATCTTCTGGCACACCAATGCCGGCAAGAACACCGTCCTCCTCGACGGTGCTTACATGGCGCTGCCCTTCGCGACGCTCTACGGCACACGATTCGGCCAGACCCTGCCGGGCGCGACCGACGTCTACCACGATGTCGCCGGCCAGCTGCTCCGCCATCGCCATCATCTGCAGGATACCGCCGGCACCGAGATCAGTCCGTCGACGGATACGGGGCTTTTCTATCACGCCTACGATCGCGAGGGCGACGGCGCCACCCAAGGGGTGGACTGGAGCGAGGGGACGGCCAAGCGTTCGAGTGTCATCTGGTGCCGGGCCATGGGCTGGTACGCCATGGCCGTGGTCGATGTTCTGGAGGTCATGCCGCTCGACGCGGAACATGGAGCCGATCGTTCTGCCCTGGTCTCCACGCTCGAGACGCTGATGCGCGCTCTGGCGGCCAGGCAGAGCGGCGACGGCCGTTGGCTGACAGTGCCGCATTTCCCGGACCGGCCGGTGACCGACAATTTCCTGGACACGTCCTGCTCGGCAATGTTCGTCTATGCGATCTCCAAGGCGGTCGGCGCCCAATATCTCGACCGCTCCTACGCCAAGGTCGCCAGCAGGGCCTATCGGGGTGTTCTTGGCCAACTCACGCTGCAGCCGGAAGCTCGGGACGGTGGGGCCGAGTACCTCACCTTCCTGTCGGGCGTCGCAGCCGGGCAGGTGGTGTGGGCGACACCCGAGCTGTACACGACGAGCACCTACGACGGGCGAGGCCGCATCGTGCCCAGGCCCAACCCGCTCACCAACGACCTGCACGGTCTGGGCGCCTTCCTGCTGATGTACGAGCAGGTCAAAAGGAATCCGCGGAGCATCTCGCCGGTCTAGGCAAGGCCTGCCGGCGCCGGCCGGCGCCGGCCGCGCGCGGCGAGCAGGCCTCGCTTGGGCGCGAAGAGGAAGACCAGGACGAACACGGCCGTCTGCGTCAGCACAATGCAGGCGCCGGTGGCACCGTCGAGGTGGAAGCTCGCGATCGTGCCCACGACGCTGGAGCCGATGGCGACGCCGGCGGCGATCAGCAGCATGCGCTCGAATCGGTCGGTGAGGAGATGGGCGATGGCGCCGGGTGCCACGAGCATCGCCACCACTAGGATCACGCCCACGGCCTGCAGCGCCGCGACGATGGTGAGCGCCAGCAGGATCAGCAGGCCGTAGTGGAGCATGCGCACGGGCAGGCCGATGGCACGGGCGTGGTTCGCATCGAAGCAGTAGAGCAGCAGGTCGCGGCGGCGGACCAGCACCACCGCCAGCGTGCCACCCGCGATCAGCGCCGTCTCGACCAGATCGCGCACGCTTACGCCCAGCATGTTGCCGAACAGGATGTGGGTGAGATGCTGGTCGGTCTCGATCTTGGTGAACAGCACGAGGCCGAGGCCGAACATGCCGGAGAACACGATGCCCATCACCGTATCCTCCTTCACGCGGCTGTTCTCCTTCAGGTACCCGGTCAGCAGCGCGCAGGACAGGCCGGCCGTGAAGGCGCCCAGCGCCAGCGGCAGACCCAGCGCGAAGGCGACGACGATGCCGGGCAGGACCGCGTGTGAGATCGCGTCGCCCATCAGCGACCAGCCCTTGAGCACCAGATAGCAGGAGAGCACGGCACAGACGGCGCCAACGAGCACGGCCACGATCAGCGCCCGCTGCATGAACGGGTAGCTGAGCGGCACCGTGAGCCAGTCGACCGTGGTGATCATGCGGCCGCCCCGGCGCCGGCCAGGCGTCGCCGGCGCTCCGCCAGCACACCGTGCCGCGGTGCGAGGTAGAACGCGGTGAGGAAGACCAGGGTCTGCAGGGTGACGATCACGCCGCCGGTGGCGCCATCCAGGAAATAGCTGAGATAGGCGCCGACGAAGCTGGTCAGCGCCCCCGTGGCGACGCTGATCTGGATCAGCCGGTCGAACCGGTCGGTCAGCAGGTAGGCCGTGGCTCCCGGGGTCACCACCATGGCGATGACGAGGCAGGCGCCCACGGTCTGCAGGGCCGCCACCGTGCAGGCGCTGAGCAGGGTGAAGAACAGGATCTTCAGAAAGCCCGTGGACAGCCCGACGCTGCGGGCGTGGCTCTCGTCGAAGAAGGTGACCATCAGGTCCTTCCAGCGCAGCGTCAGGATCACGAGCGAGACCGCGGCGATGATCGCCACCTGGACCACGTCCTCGTCGGAGATGGCCAGGATGTTGCCCAGCACGATCGTCTGGACGCTGACCGAGGTCGGCCAGATCGAGGCCATCAACAGGCCGAGCGCGAACAGCGAGGTGAACACGAGCCCGATCACCGCATCCTCGCGCAGGCGCGTGTGCTGCTTCACGGCCCCCATGGCGAGCGAGGCCAGGATGCCCGCGAAGAAGGCGCCGATGGCGAACGGGAAGCCCAGGATCGAGGCGGCGGCGACGCCGGGCACGATCGAATGGGCCAGCGCGTCGCCCATCAGCGACCAGCCCTTCAGCATCAGGTAGGCGGAGAGGAAGGCGCAGACGCCGCCGACCAGGGCGCTGACCCACATCGCCTTGAGCATGTAGTCGTAGCTGAACGGCACCAGCAGCTCGGCGATCATTCGATCCGCTCCGCTACCAGCGTCCGCTCGCGCCTGCCCGCACCGTCGCCGTAGAGCACCAGCGGCCGCTCGTCGTCGGTGAGCACGGTGAGGCGGCGCGGATCCTCGTCGCTGTGCAGGGTCGGGCCGCCCAGGTTGAAGTGCCGCAGCACGCCGCCGAACGCCCGCTCCAGGTTGGCCCGGGTGAACACCGTGGCGGTCGGGCCGGCGGCCAGCACTTTGCGATTGAGTAGCACGACCTGGTCGCAGAAGTCGGGCACGCTGCCGAGATTGTGCGTCGAGACCAGCATCAGGTGCCCGGCGGCGCGCAGCTCGCGCAGCAGATCGACAATGGCGGCCTCGGTCTTGACGTCGACGCCGGTGAACGGCTCGTCGAGCAGGATGATCCGGCCTTCCTGCGCCAGCGCGCGGGCGAGGAACACACGCTTCTTCTGCCCACCGCTGAGCTCGCCGATCTGCCGGGCCCGATAGGCGCTCATGCCGACCCGCTCGAGCGCCTGGTCGACCTTGTCCTTGTCCTGCCGGGACGGGATGCGC
>JAPJRA010000197.1:0-2724 GCA_030824835.1 Geminicoccaceae bacterium
CAAACGTACGCGGCGCTGCGCGGCCGTGCAGCGGTGCGCCTGGCCGACTTCCTGAAGGAGAATCCCGACCGCGCGGTCAAGATCGAGGGCCACACGGACAGCACCGGATCGATGGAGACCAACATGGTGCTGTCGCAGCGCCGGGCGGATGCGGTCGCCGACACGCTGGCGGCCGCCGGCATCCCGCGCACGCGGGTGGTGGCCGTGGGTTACGGCCCGGACGCGCCGGTGGCGACCAACGCCACGGCGGCCGGCCGTCAGCAGAACCGGCGCGTCGAGGTGGTCATCGAGAATGCCCCGGCCACGGGCCGGGTATCGGCCCGGGCCGGCTACTGACCGGCGGCGTTGGGTCGGAACCGGGCCGCCGGAGGGCATCTAGAGCCCGGCCCCGACCCAGGCGCCGTTCTTGCGGCTGGATTCGACCACGGCCTCGATGAACCGGACCCCCGCCACGCCGTCCTGGACGGTCGGCACCAGGGTCGCCGCGGGGTCGGGGTCGCGACCCTCCAGCCTCGCCGACAGCAGCTCGGCCACGTCGCTGTAGATATTGGCGAAGCCCTCCAGATAGCCCTCGGGATGGCCGGCGGGGATGCGGGTCACCCGGCCGGCCACGGCATCCGCACCGGCACCACCGCGGCGGATCAGCTGCGGCGGCTGGCCGTAGGGCGTGTAGCGCAGGTAGTTGGGGTCCTCCTGCGCCCACTCGAGCCCGCCCTGCTCGCCGTAGATGCGGATCCGCAGCGCATTCTCGTTGCCCGGCGCCACTTGGCTCGCCCAGAGCATGCCCTTGGCCCCGCCGGCAAAGCGCAGCATGATGTGGGCGTTGTCGTCGAGTGCCCGGCCGGGCAGGAATGTCGTGAGGTCGGCCGACAGGCTCTCCAGCTCCAGCCCAGTGATGAAGGAGGCCAGGTTCATCGCGTGGGTGGCGATGTCGCCCGTGCAGCCGGCGGGGCCGGAGCGGGCGGGATCGGTCCGCCAGTCGGCCTGCTTCTGGCCGGAATCCTCGAGCTTGGTGGTCAGCCAGTCCTGCGCGTACTCGGCCTGGATGACGCGGATCTTGCCCAGCAGACCATCGGCCACCATCTGGCGCGCCTGCCGGACCATGGGATAGCCGGTGTAGTTGTGGGTCAGCGCGAACAGGCAGCCCGACTTCTCGACCAGGGCCGCCAGCTTCCTCGCATCCTTCAGCGAGGTCGTCAGCGGCTTGTCGCAGATGACGTGGATGCCGCGGTCGAGGAACGCCTTGGCCGGCGCGAAGTGGAGATGGTTGGGCGTGACGATCGCCACCACGTCGATGCCGTCCTTCAGCCGCTTCTCGCGCTTGGCCATCTCCTCGAAATCGCCGTAGCAGCGCTCGGCCGGCAGCCCCAGCTCCAGGCCCGAGGCCTTCGACTTCTCCGCGGTCGACGAGAAGGCGCCGGCCACCAGCTCGTACCTGCCGTCGAGCCGTGCCGCGAACCGGTGCACGCCGCCGATGAAGGCCCCCTGGCCGCCACCCACCATCCCCAGGCGCAGCTTGCGCCGCGGCCCCGTCTTCGCCTGCGAACTCTCACTCACCACGGCTGGCACGTCCCCTTCGTCATGGCCTGAGCTTGGTCCAAACGCCGTCCTGCCGGCCCGACTGCAGGACCGCCTCGATGAAGCGCATGCCGGCGAGCCCGTCCTGCACGGTCGGCAGCAGCGCTGCCCCCGGCTCGGGCTCGCGCTCCTCCATCCGGGCCCAGATCAGCTCGGCGGCGTCGCCGTAGAGATTGGCGAAGCCCTCGAGAAACCCTTCGGGGCAGCCGTTGGGGATCCGGGTCAGCCGCGCCGCGGCCGGCCCGACGACGGCGCTGCCGCGCGCGATCGTGCGCGGCGCCTCGCCCAGCGGCGTGAAGCGCAGCTGGCCCGGGTCCTCCTGCGCCCATTCGAGCCCGGCCTGATCGCCATAGACCCGGATCCTGAGGCTGTTGGCGTGGCCCGAGGCGATCTGGCTCGCCCACAGCATGCCGGTGACACCGCCCGTGAAGCGCAGCAGGACGTGGATGTTGTCGTCGACCCGACGGCCGTCGACGAACACGTTGACGTCGGCCGCCAGGGCGTCCAGCTCGAGGCCGGTGATGAAGCAGGCGAGATTGATCGCATGCGTGCCGATGTCGGCCACGGTGCCGCCCGGGCCGGAGCGCGCCGGGTCGGTGCGCCAGTCGGCCTGCTTCTGGCCCGTCTGCTCCAGCGGCGTCGCCAGCCAGTCTTGCGGGTACTCGACCTGGACCACGCGCAGCCGGCCCAGCTTGCCGTCCGCCACCATGGCCCTGGCCTCGCGGACCATGGGGTAGGACGGATAGTTGTGGGTGAGCACGAACACGCGCCCGGACCGCTCGACCAGCGCCACCAGCTCCTCGGCGTCGGCGACATTGGTGGTCAGCGGCTTGTCGCACAGCACGTGGATGCCGGCCTCGAGGAAGGCCCGGGCGACCGGCAGATGCAGGTGGTTAGGAGTGACGATCGCGACGACGTCGATGCCGTCCGGGCGATTTCGCTCCTGCGCCGCCATCGCCTCGAACGTGGCGTAGGCCCGATCCGGCGCGACTCCGAGCTCGGCGGCTGATACCCTCGATCGCTCGGAGGTGCTCGAAAAGCAACCAGCCACCAGCTCGTAGCGATCGTCCATCCGGGCTGCCAGGCGATGCACGGCGCCGATCAGGGCACCCTGGCCACCGCCCACCATACCGAGCCGCAGCCGCC
>JAPJRA010000197.1:2734-6721 GCA_030824835.1 Geminicoccaceae bacterium
CGTCGGCGGCCTCGTCGCTGGCGCCGCCGGCGAAATCGTCGAAGCTGGTCTCGGTCACCCGGATCAGGTGCGCCGCGATGAACTCCGCCCCCTCACGGGCGCCGTCCTCGCTGTTCTTCAGGCAGCACTCCCACTCGAGCACCGCCCAGGAGCCATAGCCGTAGGTGGTGAGCTTGCTGAAGATGCCGCCGAAATCGACCTGCCCGTCACCCAGCGAGCGGAAGCGCCCGGCCCTGTTCTGCCAGTCCTCGAAGCCGGAAAAGACGCCCTGACGGCCGTCCGGGTTCAGCTCCGCGTCCTTGACGTGAAACGCCTTGATCCGCTCGTGGTAGAAATCGATGAACTGCAGATAGTCCAGCGCCTGCAGCACGAAATGCGACGGGTCGTAGTTGATGCAGCAGCGGGGATGATTGTCCACCTTGGCCAGGAAGCGCTCGAACGAGGCGCCGTCGAGCAGATCCTCGCCCGGATGGATCTCGTAGCAGACATCGACCCCCTGCTCGTCGAACGCGTCCAGGATCGGCCGCCAGCGCTTGGCGAGCTCGGTGAAGGCGGTGTCGATCAGCCCCTTGGGCCGCGGCGGCCAGGGGTAGAGGTAGGGATAGGCCAGCGCGCCGGAGAAGGTGACGTGCGCGTCCAGCCCCAGATGACGCGAGGCCTTGGCCCCCCACATCATCTGCTGCACGGCCCACTCCTGCCGGGCCTTCGGGTTGCCGCGCACCTCCGGTGCCGCGAACGCGTCGAAGCCCTCGTCGTAGGCCGGGTGCACCGCCACCAGCTGGCCCTGCAGATGCGTGCTCAGCTCGGTGATCGCGAGCCCGTGCTTCTCGACGGTGCCCTTGATCTCGTCGCAGTAGGTCTTGCTCTCCGCCGCCTGCTTCAGGTCGAACAGACGCCCGTCCCAGGACGGGATCTGCACACCCTCGTAGCCCAGCCCGGAGGCCCAGCCGCAGATGGAATCCAGCGAGTTGAATGGTGCCGCGTCACCGGCGAACTGGGCCAGGAAGATCGCCGGTCCCTTGATGGTCTTCATGGTCGAGCTGCTCCTTGCGCGTCGATGGGTTCAGGCCGCCGCCCAGCCGTCCCGGATCACCTCAAAGCCGTGCCGGTAGACGTCCTCGCGATCGGGGAAGAAATCGCGCCACACCCGGGTCGCGGCCGCCAGCGCCGGCAAGGCGCGGCCGAATGCCTCGATCGTCAGCCAGCCGTCATAGCCGCCTTCCTTGAGGGCGGCGAAGATCATGCTCAGCGGCACGTGGCCCCGACCCGGCGTGCCACGGTCGTTCTCGGAGATGTGGACGTGGTTGATCTGGGCGAGATGTGGCCGGATCACGCCGATCGGGTGCTTCTCTTCGATATTCGCGTGGAACGTGTCGTAGAGCAGGCCGTAATTGGGCCGGCCGACCCGCTCCACGATCGCCGCCGCATCGGCCACGGTGTTCAGCACATAGCACTCGAACCGGTTCAGCGGCTCGATCGAGAGCGCGATGCCGGCCTGGGCCGCGTAGTCCGCGGCCTGGATGTGCACCTCGACCAGCCGGTCCAGCTCCGCTGCCGTCGGCGGGTCGCCGGTGAACACGCCCAGCGGCTGATGGAACGGGCCGGCCAGCAGCGTGCCGCCGCAGGCATGCAGGCAGTCGACCGCCCATCGGATCCGATCCAGGGCGCCCTGCCGCGAGGCGGGGTCTGCGGCTATCGCCGAATGTGCCTCGTCCGGCAGCACGGTGACCCCGGTGGCGGCGAGCCCGTGGTCCGCGAGCACGGCGCCGATGCCCCTGAAATGCGTGACGTCGCCCTCGAACAGCGGCACCTCGACCCCGTCATAGCCGGTGGCCTTGAGCGCCTCCAGGATGGGGTAGTGCGCCTCGGTGACGTGCGTCGTCCATAGCAGCAGGTTGAAGCCGATCCGCATCGTCTCAGCTCCCGTACTTGGCCACCAGCCCGTCCAGCGCCGTCTTGCACGTGGCGGTGGCCTCCCAGGCATCCGGCCAGAAGCACAAGTCCACCGTCCACCAGTCGTGGCCGACCCGCTCCCGGGCCAGCAGCGGCACCAGGGCGTCGAAGTCGAGCAGGCCCTGGCCGAACGGCGGATGGGCGCTGGTCTCGTCGCTGCCGTCGGCCGCCTTGTGGCAGCTGTTGTCGCTGTCGATCAGGTGGATGTGGTTGATGCGCCCCGACAGGCGGCCGATCAGCTCCTCCTGCCCGCCCTTCAGCGTCTCCGGCTTGCCTTCCTGCCGGGCGCCGACCACCGACACCATCTGGCCGTGGCAGGTGTCGTAGAGCACGCCGAAATTGTCGTGCTGCAGCTTGTCCAGCACGCGCTGGATGTCGGACGGCTTGTTGAACGCGAAGCCCGGCTCGAACTCCCAGCAGACATAAAGCCCCTGGTCGGCTGCATAGCCGATGCAGCGGTCCCAGGTCGCGACCAGCCGCCCCAGCAGGTCGCCGTAATCGGCCTCGCGGTGCAGCGTCGGCGGCTGCACCGTGTCGACCCGGATGCCCTTGATGCCGAGGTCGACCGCGAAGTCGCAGTTGGTCTTGAAGCTTGCGACATAGGCCGAGGTATCGCGCGTATCGAGCAGATGCTCGCTCCACAGATCCTGCGCGAAGCCGGAGAACGCCAGGCCGTGCTTGGCCACCTGCGCCTTCAGCCGCTCGCGGTCCTCGCCGTTCGGGTGGTTCTGCGGATTGGGGTAGCCGTTGAAGCCGCCGAGCTCGAGCCCGTCGAACTTCAGCTCCTGCAAGGTGGCCAGCACCGTCTCGAACGGGATCGGGTTCTCGCCATAAGGGCCCACATTGTAGGCCCAGGTACCGATCGAGGTCCGCTTCGCCATCCTGCCCCCGAGTCCGCTGGACGACAGGGAGGGCGAAGCCGCCGCGGCGGACTCCACCCGATCGCACGGCCCAAGCCGCCGACCCGCCTCCCTGGGCCGCATTCTCGGTGGCGGCCTGACTGGTATGCTCACTAGCCGAAGACGAAGGCGAGCGGAACAGGGAATGCGTGCCCGCGCCCAACTCGATCGGTCGCCCGACCCGGGGGCATGCGGCAGCTTGGCGGCCTGCAGCGCTGCCCGATGACGTCGTCGCGGCCCTGCTGCAACAGCTCCCCAATAAACTCGAAAGCCACTCAACATTGCACGGTATTGGCCATGGAACATATACATCTGATCGACTTTAATAATGTCCTCATGCTTATGGATAAACTCTACAATAATAATTCAAATAATCTTGGCATCATGGTTATTGCATTTACTGAAATCTCAGTATACTCGGCATATGTGTGGGGCACCGATGACGCCTATGCCAGCATTTCTCGGCTCCGCGACATCGTTCAGCTTGACGGCCGTGTCTCATCCTTTCACAGTTGCGTCGGCGCCTCAGCAAACAGAACAACCTTCGGGAGGAACGGCCGCATGGCCATTCGCGAATGGGCTGACGCGCGCGCTGCATCGATCTTTCGCCATGGGCGGCTCGCGGCTCTGCTGTCGCGACTGACGCTGCTGCTGGCGGCCTCGATCATGCTTCTGCATTCACCGCTGGCGGTGGCGCAGCAGGTCAGCCTTACCGTCCGCAACGTCACCGCTCAGCCGGTCGAGCTCGTCTGGCTCGACGATGCCGGCGCGGAGGAGGTCCTGGGGCCGGTCGATTCCGGGCAGTCGGTCACGCTCGACGCCGCCGTCGGCTGGTCGTTCCGCGCCCGTCAAGGCGGCCAGCGCATCGCCGAGTACAAGGTGACCGGCGCGCCCGGCGAGAGCTGGGAGGTGAAGGCCGGCCCGCCCGACACCGCGACCGCCGAGGCCGCCCCGCACGTGCAGGTCGACACCGGCAATCCGGGCAACGTCCCGGTCGAGCTGGTCACGATCGAGCCGGACGGCCGCGAAGCCTCCCTGGGCACGCTGCCGCCCGGCAGCATCGGCGCGACGCTGACCACGCCGGGCGTGCCGGCGACGACGTAGGTGGCGACGACCGTACCGTCGCGCTTGTAGG
>JAPJRA010000198.1 GCA_030824835.1 Geminicoccaceae bacterium
GCGGCGGCCCCGCGCCTGCTGCCGCCGCCGGCAGCCGTGCTGGCCAAGATCGTGGCCGACAGCGCCGACGGCGAGCTGCCCTGGAACTTGGCGATCACGCTGATGCGCGTGGCCGCGAGCTTCGTCATCGCCATGGGCGTCGGGGTGGCCCTGGGCATCCTGATGGGCCGGGTCCGCCTCGCGGACGAGCTGGGCCAGCCGTGGCTCGTCTTCTTCCTCAACCTGCCGGCCCTGGTCACGATCATTCTCGCCTACATCTGGATCGGGCTGGTCGAGAGCGCGGCGATCCTGGCCGTGGCCCTCAACAAGATCCCCAACGTGGTGGTGACGATCCGCGAAGGCGCGCGCGCGCTCGATCCCGGCCTGATGGAGATGACGCAGGTGTTCGGCGTCCCCTACAGCCGCCGCCTGCGCGACGTCATCCTGCCGCAGCTCTACCCCTACCTCGCCGGTGCCGCACGCTCGGGCCTCGCGCTGATCTGGAAGATCGTGCTCGTCGTGGAGCTGCTCGGCCGCTCCGACGGGGTCGGCTTCCAGCTCGGGGTCTATTTCCAGCTCTTCGACGTCGCCGGTATCCTGGCCTATGCGCTGGCGTTCATCGGCGTCGTCCAGATCATCGAATGGGGCATCCTGCAGCCGATCGAGCGCCGTGTGAATCAATGGCGGCGGTGAATCTCGATGTTCGGGAGAAGTCCTATCCGGCCGTCGGCGACGCGCCGGCCAAGCGCGTGCTCGACCAGGTCCGGCTCAGTGCCGAAGCCGGCGAGCGGCTGGCGATCATCGGGCCGTCGGGCTGCGGCAAGACCACGCTGCTCAACATCGTGGCCGGCCTGGAGCGGCACTATAGCGGCAGGCTCGAGCTCGCCGCCGGGACCCACCTCGCCTACGTCTTCCAGGAGCCGCGGCTGCTGCCGTGGCGGACGGTCGAGCAGAACCTGCGCCTCGTCCTGCCGGCGGCGCCGGACCCGGCCGCGCGCATCGCGGCGGTTCTCGCCGAGGTCGGGCTCGAGGCTGCGAGCGGCGTCTATGCCTCGCGGCTGTCGCTGGGCATGGCGCGCCGCGCCGCCCTCGCCCGCGCCTTCGTCGTCGAGCCGGGGCTGCTGCTGCTCGACGAGCCGTTCGTGTCGCTCGACGAGCCCACCGCCTACCGACTGCGCCTGCTGCTGCTGGCGCTGCTCGAGCGCCATCGCTCCACCACCCTGTTCGTCACCCACTCCTTGCAGGAGGCGATCATGATTGCCGACCGGCTGATGTTCCTGACCGCCTCGCCGGCGCGGGTCCTGAGCCTGTACGATGTCCCGCTCGGCCCCGCGGAGCGCCGCCAGCCGGCCCTGGTCGAGGCCTTCCGCGCCGAGCTGCTGGAGGCCGACCGCGAGCTGGCCGATCTGCTGCTGCCACCGGCCGAGACGCCGCTCGCCGGGGCCCTTGCCCGATGACCGGCAACCCGTGGCTGCTGTGCTTTCAGGGCATCCTGTGGCGGGAGTTCCTGCGCTTTCTGCATCAGCGCGGCCGCTTCTTCGCCGCCTTGGTCCGACCGCTGGTCTGGCTGTTCATCTTCGCGGCCGGCTTCCGCTCGGTGCTGGGCGTCTCCTATCAGCCACCCTACGTCACCTACATCCTCTACGAGGTCTACATCACGCCCGGCCTGTGTGGAATGATCCTGCTGTTCAGCGGGATGCAGAGCTCGCTGTCGATGGTCTATGACCGTGAGATGGGCTCGATGCGGGTGCTGCTGGTGAGCCCGATGCCGCGCTGGTGGCTGCTGTCCTGCAAGCTCGTGGCATCCGTCCTGGTGGCCTCGTTCCAGGCCTACGTCTTCCTCGCCATCGCTTGGTTCTGGGACGTGCGGCCACCGGCGCTGGGCTACCTCACCGTGTTCCCGGCGCTGGTGCTGGCGGGCCTGATGCTCGGCGCGCTGGGGCTGCTGCTGTCGTCCATCATCCGGCAGCTCGAGAACTTCGCCGGGGTGATGAATTTCGTCATCTTCCCGATGTTCTTCGCGAGCTCGGCGCTCTACCCGCTATGGCGGATGAAGGAGAGCTCGCTGCTCCTCTACCAGATCAGCGCCTCCAACCCGTTCAGCCACGCGGTCGAGCTGATCCGCTTCGCCCTCTACGGCCAGGTCGATCTCACGTCGCTGCTGCTGACGCTGATGTGGACCGCGCTGTTCATGGCCGCCGCCCTCTACGGCTACAACCCGGCACGCGGCTTCGTGGCCCTGACCGGCAAAGGCGAGTAGGACGCCGCAAGCCTGCCGCCCCGAGGCTCGGGATGGCAGGCTTGCGGCCCCACGGCTAGAGCAGAGGCTGCCCCCACAGGCGCACATATTCGGCCGATGCCAGCGGATTGACGTCGGACGGCGTCAGCTGGTGCTCCGGCTTCTGGTTGAAGTAGTTCTCATAGGCGATGTAGGCGGCATTCGTGGAGAAGAACTCGAACATCTTGCGGATATAGAACGGGTTGTCGACATTGGCCGGCGTGGCGCCCACCCGAATGCCCCATTCCGCGCACGAGAACAGCTTGCCGTTGTCCTTGGCGAACTGCAGCCAGGCCCCGATGCCCCAGGGTCCACCATTGTAGGTGCGCATGTACTGCTTGTTCCAGATCGTCTCGTCGTTCAGGGGCGGGCCGACGTCGTAGTAGTCGACCCCGACGATGTCGACCCAGTCGTTGCCGGGATAAAGATCGAGCACCGATCCCGGCTGGTTGCCTTTCTTGACATTGCACCACTCGATGGTGACCGTCGGGTTGTACAGCCGTAAGAAAGCGACGATCCGTCGATGGGCGATGATGTAATTGGCGGGATCGGCCCCGGCAAACCATGGAAACTTGCGATTGCTCTCCCAGCCGACGCGCACGATGAGGTCCGTCCGGCCGGTCGCCTGCAGTCGCCTCGCCCACTCCGCATAATAATAGTCGAACGCCCCGCTGGCCGCGAGTGCCCATACTCCTGGCGTCGTGACGGCGCTCAGTGTCTTGGGCAGCGGCGCGATCGCGATCGAGATCCGTTCCGGCTTGGACTTGGCCGACTTGATGCCACCATTGAAATTCAAGATGGTGTCCCAGCTATCGAACTTGCACCATAAGGTCACCGTATCGCACAGGCGGTTGCGATAGGTCGCCATGGCGTTCACGCTGGAGAGGCCCGTGCCGGAATGCCAGGGCAAACCGGAGCGTGGGCCGATGCCGAAAGGTGCTCCGGCCGCTCGTGCCGGTGAAATGCCGGTCCCGGCGGTAGCGGCGGCAGCACCCGTCAAACCGGTCAGAATCGTTCTTCTCGTAGCGCAAGGCTGCAAAGGGCGGCTCCTCTCGAAGAGGTGTTTCTCGGTGCGGGCCGCTGCCGCCCGCATTTCTTCCGCCCACGAACCGCGCTCTCACGGCGCATGCTATTTTCTTAGCGTGACCGCAACCTTAAGGCAGCAAAAATTCACTTTCTAGGATACATACATTAACCGGCTAATTGACGACCTCACGCCACTATGCTTTCCATCCTATCATTCTCAAGAGTCATGCGAGGCCACGGCGCATGAACAACAGTCACGGCAGTGCGCCGCCTGACATCAGTCCTATGGGCTTGTTCCAAACGCGACTGCTTCGCCCGTCGCCACAGCGATTGGCGTCAAGCGCGGCTAGATCACGCCTGATGGTTGAATTGTGAGAGAATTTGTGGCGCCGGTCTTGGGCGCCGCGAGGAGGAGATGGCGCCTAAGGCTGGGCTGCCGGCATGGCCACGGCCTGGGCCACCACCAGAGGCTGCCCCGCCTCCTTCCAGCCCTGGGCGCCCGCCGGGTACCAGTAGACCCTGGTATAGCCGAGCTCGGTCACCGCCCGTTTGGCGGCGTTCCACGACATCCAGCAGTTCGGATCGCAGTAGAACACCAGCGGCTTTGCCCGGTCGCCGCCGGTCAGGCGGTCGAGCTCGGTGCGCATGTAGGCCGCAAGATCCGGCGACAGCTCGCCGAAGCCGACATTCGGCAGCCACACCGAGCCCGGTATGTCCTCCCGGTGCGGCTCGACCCAAAGCTGTGATGGGTCGCGGCCCTCCGGCTTGCGGGCCTTGGGCAGCACGTCGACGAGAATCGGCTGCTCGTCGCTCAGCAGCTGGCGCAGCGCGGCCGTGCCGAGAACCGTGGCACCCTCGAGGGTGGCCGGGACGGGCGCCTTGAACTGCTCCATTCGGTAACCGGCCGGCTCGGGCACGGCGACCTCCGCGGCCGGCGGCGGTACCGCAGCCTCGGCATTGATCAGGCGGCCCCGCCCGTCCAGCAGCGGCACGCCGTACTCCTCGAGGATGGCCTGGATCTGCGGCTGCAGGTCGCGGATCAGGTTGTTCAGGTCATGCTTCCACTGGGCCTCGTTGGGGCGGATCCCCATCGAGATGCGGAAATCCAGCCGCAGCCTCGAGCCCGGCTCGGCGGTCAGCGGCACCAGGGCGATCGGCACCTGCTGCCGTTCGCCCCAGTAACCGGCGATCGGCCCCCAGAGCAGGGCGGCGTCGATCTCGCCCTTGGCCAGATCCTCGATCATGTGCCGCGCCGGCTGATCGAACCGGGTGTCGACCATGAGCTTGTAGCTGCGCTCCTGGTCGGTGAGCCCCTTGCGCACCAGCAGGTTGGCCGGAGGAGTCCCGGCGACGACCCCGATCCGCGCGAATTGCATCATGGGGCTGTTCAGATCACCGAATCGGTCGCCCTCGCCTTCGCGGTAGGCCAGCACGTAGGTCGAGCGATAGTAGGGGTTGGTGTTCTGGACCAGCTCGTCCGCCGCCACGATGCCCATGATGACGTCGCAACGGTTGGCGCGCAGCGTGTTGCGCACGAAGCCCATCGCGTCCGGGTACCAGACATAGGTCACCGGCAGGCCGAGCTTCTGCCCCATCAGCTCGGCGATCTTATTCTCGAAGCCCTCCAGCCGGTCGTTGGAGAACGGCAGGTTGTTCGGATCGGCGCAGACGCGAAAGGCAGTGCGGTCGACCAACTCGCCGAGATTGGCGTCTTCCGCTGCCGCGGGCAGCGGCGCCGCCAGCATTAGGCCGGCGATCAGCCAGCCTGTCGCGCAGGGCGGACGGAATCGCGATCGCATCCGTCTGGCCTCCTATGCTGCCGCCGGGCGGAAGGGCCGGGCTACTGGCGCTGCGGGCGCCCACGACCGATGGCACCATCGGAACGCGCCTTCAGGTAGCCATAGATGTCGTCGATGTAGAGCGCCACGTCCTCGACATTGCCGAAGGCCGGCATGACGTTCTTCTGCGTGCCGGTGACGTTCTGCCGGCCGTTGATGACCACCTCGGTGAAGGACTCGTAGGGCATGGTCTTCAGCGAGGCGGTGAGGTCCGGCGCATAGGAGCTGCCCGCACCGTCGGGCCCGTGGCAGCGCATGCAGGTATCGGTGTAGCGGCGGTAGCCGTTGAAGGTGCCCTTGTCGACCTTGCCGTTCACGACCGAATAGGGCTTCTCCTCATCAGCGGCAGCAGGTCCCACCTGAACGGCAATGGCGGCCGCGACGGCCAGCAACAGGGCAAAATGCAAGGATCGCAGCACAGATGGAGCCTCCAGGGATTTTCTAGCAACAGTCACCCGGCACCGGGCGTTTCTTAAAGCGTTCTGCCGGAACAAGGTTGCGTGTGCAAGGCCGACCAGCACATCGCTGCTCAAACCTCGGGGAGTTGAATGGACGCACCGTAACACTTCAGCTCAAGTCGATCGGCTGCGACAATCTCTACAAACAAAACAGATCAGGTGATCAGGGAGCCCAATCGTGCACTGCAGACTACTTCCTCGGATCTGGCGAATCCTGACTGCGCTCCTGATCCTCGGGGCGCTGCCCACGGCCGGTGTCCGGGCCCAGGGGATGATGAACCATGTTGACCTCAACTCGCCGCGGATGACGGAAGCCGAGCTGACGCGCGCCGACATCGAGGTCATGATCCATGCCGCGTCGGGCAAGCCGCTCGACCTTGCCGACAAGGGCCTCAACGGCCTGGACCTGTCGGGCCTCGATCTGACCGGTGCCGACCTGCGGCGCAGCCGGCTCAACCGGGCCCGGCTGGCGGGAGCGCGCCTCGACGGGGCCCAGCTCGACTCGGCCTGGGCGATGGACGCCGACTTTACGGGTGCGAGCCTGAAGCAGGCACAGCTGTTCCAGGCCCAGTTCCTGCGTGCCAGGTTCGATGGCGCCGATCTGTCGCAGGCCCGCATCATCGGCACGTTCGACGGCGGCAGCTTCGTCGGGGTCCGCCTCGTCGACGCCGACGGTGCGCCGGACATGCGCAACCAGTCCATGGGGCTGACGCGGGCCTCGTTCCGCTCGGCCCGGATGCAGGAAGCGGACCTGAGCGGCGCCAAGCTCGCCTGGGCGGACATGGAGTTCGCCAAGCTGCAGGGCGCGAACCTCGAGGGCACCGACTTGTCGCAGGCGAGGCTGGGGGGCGTCAACCTGACCGGCGCCCGCCTGGCCGGCTGCAACATCACCGGCGCCAGTGTCGCATCCGCCGTGCTCCAGGGCATGCAGGGTGCCGACCAGATCATCGGTCTCGACCGAACGCTGCATCTGGACCGGGCCTTCCGCGACTGAGGCCGCCGGGGTCACCGTCCCGGCAGGATCCGGTGGTCGAGCAAATAGAGGACGCCGCGCCGCCACGATTCGTCGGTGTTGCCGCGGATGTCGACGCTGCCGACGCTGACGAGCCGGCCGCTCGCCACGGCACGGACCTCGAGATT